>JAYVNO010000163.1:0-4331 GCA_043758415.1 Burkholderiales bacterium | reverse complement strand
GATTCAGGGCTTGTGGGACGACGCAAAAACCTTCGACCTACCCGCCGAATTCAAGCCGCTTTACTCGCCTTAAATATCTCTAATGGAAAATCTCGGTTCAATTCACCCAAATAGGTAGCAATTGCCTCAACTACCCCACTTGGGACAACGACTGAACGCATCCCCAACTTTCGTTGCGGTTGGGACAATGGAGCTTTTTGGAACCACCAAGAAAAAAGGACTTGGAGCATTTATGCGCTAAGTCCTTGATTCATATGGTCGGTGTGATAGGATTCGAACCTACGACCCCTTGCACCCCATGCAAGTGCGCTACCAGGCTGCGCCACACACCGAAGTTTTTGATTCTAGCAGTCGTGATGAGACCGACTGCCTCGCGAAGCTATTTTGGATCAAGCAAATCGGCAATCGCCAAAAGCGCTTCACGTAGCTGCACCGCCTCGGCTTTAACCACTGCTTCAGCCGCCGCAGATAATGCCGCTGGAGAACCGCGCCGCCGTGTTAACGGTTGCGCGCCATTGGCCTCTTCGTCCAGCCTTCCGCGTGCGCCGATGATGGTGAAGCCTTCGCCGTAGAGCAGCTCGCGGATGCGCCGGACCAGCAGTACTTCATGATGTTGGTAATAGCGCCGGTTACCGCGGCGTTTGACCGGGCGCAGTTGCCCAAACTCCTGCTCCCAATAACGCAGCACGTGCGGCTTCACCATGCAAAGCTCGCTCACCTCACCGATGGTGAAGTAGCGCTTGGCAGGGATGGCCGGAAGCTCAGCGAGTGGTAGGTTCTCGCTCGGCATGGGTGGAATCCACCTGACCTTTGAGTTTGTTGCTGGCGTGGAAGGTGACCACGCGGCGCGCGGTGATCGGGATCTCTTCGCCGGTCTTCGGGTTGCGGCCAGGGCGTTGCGACTTTTCGCGTAGATTGAAAATGCCAAAGCCGGACAGTTTCACGTCTTCGCCGCGCTCCAATGCCTCGCGCACTTCTTCAAAGAAGTAGTCGACCATGTCTTTGGCCTCGCGCTTGTTCAAGCCCAATCGCTCAAACAAAACATCTGCAAGCTCCGCTTTGGTAACTGATTCAGGCATCGTGCTAAAGTGGCAAATCAGGTTAGGTACGTAGTGTCGCGCTGTGTTGTTGTTTAGCTGCAATGAGCATTTGTTGGCAAGCTCCCTCGATCTCGGCATCTGCCAACGTACGTTCAGTATCTTGCATAAGTACCCGGATTGCAACGCTTTTTGCACCCTCAGGAAGCCCTGCACCACGATAAACATCAAATACGTCCACACCTCGCACATAGGCGGGCGCGGCGTCGCGCAGAGCACTCACTAACGCGGCAGAATTTACTGAATTGGCGACCACCAGCGCCATATCGCGCCGAACCAGCGGTTGTTTTGACACGGCAACGTGGCCGATCATCGGCAATTGCTGCAATGGCGCGACGTCTAGTTCGAACACGACTGGCGCGCTTGAGAGCTCGAATCGCGCAAGATGTTTGGGGTGCAGTTCGCCCAACCAGCCGAGCGTCGCGTCGTTAAGCACAATGCGCGCCGAGCGGCCCGGATGCAGCAGCGGATGCTCGCCTGTCTCAAAACGCACGTTGTCAGGAAGAACCGCTGCCAAATCTGCCTTCACATCAAAAAAATCGGTCGTGCGCTTCGGGCTTGCCCATTGCTCGGGCAACGCGCCGCCGAACGCTGCACCGGCCAACCGAAGCGGCTGGCTGATGCCGGCGACCGCGAGCTCGCCGTCCACGACGCTCGCGTCACGTGCAAAGACCTTGCCTAACTCAAAGACGCGAACGCGGTCGGCTTTGTGACTGATGTTGTACTGAATGTTGGCAAGCATGCCGGGGATCAGCATTGATCTCATCACCGCCATCTGGCTGGCGATGGGGTTCAGCAACTTGATCGGATCGGCATTGCCGATGAGTTCACGCTCCCACGATTCGTCGACGAAGCTGTAATTAATGACTTCGAAGTAGTCTTGAGACGCCATACGGGCTCGCAGCACGTGCAGGCTCTGCTGCGCTTCCGGCTGCGAACGCATCGCAGCACGGGCCAGCGGCGGCAGCGCGGGGATGTTGTCGAAGCCGTAAATGCGGGCGATTTCTTCGATCAAATCTTCTTCGATTTCGATGTCGAAGCGGTAGCTTGGGGGCGTGACGATGAACGCATCGCTAGTGCGATTGTGTGTGAGGCCTAAGCGCGTGAAGATGCTGGCCATTTCGTCGGCTGCGACGGCTAGGCCGATGACTTTTTGTGCGCGGGCAATGCGCATCGTGACTGGCTTGCGGCTTGGCAAGCTGATGACCTGGTCGTCAATCGGCCCGGCTTCTCCGCCGCAGATTTCGAGAATCAGCGCGGTAATGCGATCCAGATGCGCCGGGATGGTCGCCCAGTCGACACCACGCTCAAAGCGATGTCCAGCGTCGGTAGAGAAGTTAAAGCGGCGCGCACGGCCCTGAATGGCGAGCGGATGCCAGAACGCGGCTTCGACGTAGACGTTTTGGGTGTCGAGCGAAACGGCGGTGCTGTTGCCGCCCATGATGCCTGCCAGCGATTCAACAGATTGCGCGTCCGCGATGACGCCGACCATTTCGTCGAGTTCGACCGTGTTGCCGTTAAGCAGCTTGAGCGATTCGCCCTTTTTGGCCCAGCGCACTTCGAGGCCGCCCTGGCCTCCACTGGGGCTCGTGCTCAGCTTGTCTAGATCGAACACATGCGTCGGACGCCCAACTTCGAGCATCACGTAGTTCGAAATGTCCACGAGCGCCGTGATCGAGCGCTGGCCGGATTTTTCGAGGCGTTCGCGCATCCACGCAGGCGTGGACGTTTTCGCATTCACGCCGCGAATGACGCGACCGGCGAAGCGACCGCAGAGATCGGGGGCCAGCACTTTGACTGGCAATACTTCGCTGAGCGTTGCCTTAACTGTGCCGGTAGGTTCGGCTGCCAGCGGCGCGCCGGTGATCGCGTGTACCTCGCGAGCAACGCCGTAAACACTCAGGCAATCGGCCTTGTTCGGCGTCAGTTTGATCAGGAATTTGCTGTCGTTCAACGACAGATATTCGCGGATGTCGGTACCGACGGGGGCATCAGCGGCCAGCTCCATCAGACCGGCGTGATCGGTGGAAAGCCCGAGTTCGCGCGCGCTGCACAGCATGCCGTTTGACTCGACGCTGCGTACTTTCGCCTGCGTGATCAGAAACGGTTTGCCAGCTGGGGCAGACAAATCAGCGCCGACCAACGCGCATGGCACCTTGATGCCGACGCGCGCATTCGGCGCGCCGCATACTATTTGCAACGGCGCATCCGACAGCGCGCCGACGCTAACCGTGCAAAGCGCAAGCTTGTCCGCGTTGGGGTGCTTTTCGCGGGTCAGAATTTCGCCGATGACGACATGCGTGAACGGCGGCGCGGCAGGCGTCACCTCCTCCACCTCCAGCCCTGCCATCGTGAGCGCATGGGCGAGTTCGTCGGTGGTCATCGACGGATTACAGAAACTGCGGAGCCAGGATTCGGAGAATTGCATGGTGTGCTCGGTGTGTGCTTTGGTGTAGCGGTATCAACTTTTCCGTGAAAGCCTTATTTCATTAGGGCTGGACGGTCTTTTTGACTAAAGTCGATTAATGTTGAATTAATCACCATAGCCCAATGCTCCATTAGGCGACAGCGAAAAGCTGTTACGCAAACTGCTTCAAAAACCGCAGATCGCCCTCAAAAAACAAGCGTAAATCGCCGATGCCGTAACGCAGCATCGTGAGGCGCTCCAGCCCGGAGCCGAACGCGAAGCCGATGTACTTTTCCGCATCAAGACCGAAGTTCTTGACGACCGACGGATGCACCTGCCCGGAGCCGGAAATCTCCAGCCATTTGCCTTTGAGCGGGCCGCTTTCGAACTTCATGTCGATCTCCGCGGACGGCTCGGTGAACGGGAAATAGCTCGGGCGGAAGCGCACCTGCAGCGCGTCGGTTTCAAAGAATCGACGCAGGAAATCGGTGTACACGCCCTTAAGGTCGGCGAAAGAAATGTCCTCGGCGATCCACAAACCTTCCACCTGATGAAACATCGGCGAATGCGTCGCGTCCGAGTCCACGCGGTAGGTGCGGCCCGGTGCGATGACCTTGATCGGTTTGCCTTTGGCCGTGACATCGTTCGCATGCATGCGCGCATAGCGCACCTGCATGGGCGACGTGTGCGTGCGCAGCAAGAGCGGCAAACCGTCGGTACCGTTCATATCAACGTAGAACGTGTCCTGCATCGAGCGTGCTGGATGGTTCGGCGGATTGTTGAGCGCGGTGAAATTGAACCAGTCGGCCTCAATTTCCGGGCCGTCA
>JAYVNO010000162.1:0-4344 GCA_043758415.1 Burkholderiales bacterium | reverse complement strand
ACCGCAATGCGCATTTGATTCGCCCTCCGCCTGACTCAATCGTCATCGTACGTTGCCAAAACAATTTAGTTGCATTGTTTATGGGACACTACACTAGCTGGTCAATTTTGAATCGGCGTCAACATTTGCTACGCACCGCGCGCAACCAGTTGCCCATCTGCAGCCCGAAGTAAGCCGATTGAGCGCAAGCTGGCCACTACGTCTGAGGAGTGAAACAGCTTAAGAAACTTGCTCTTGAGTCGTTCACACCTGTCCGAACCGCTGACACCAATAGCATCGGACGCACATACAGCTCACAACTTCTGGTGGCAGCCAGCCCAGCCAGTGCGTCTCGTCGCGTTACGTCAGATCGGCGTCGCGCCTGCACTAAGTTTTGCTGCGACGACTGGCTGCCCTGTTTGGCTTGGTTGCCCTCGTCAGGCCGGAAGCGTCAACTGACGCGGGTTGGTGGGGATTTAGCGTTGCGACTTTTTTTGTCGCCAGCCACTGATGCTCAAATTCGAAGTCCGCCTTCGCTTCGTTGATGAGCCACGCCGCAAATGCAGCTGCATCCGCGCTCGGTTCTCGGTTGGACCGCTTCACCAGGTAATAGGCCCGTGTGGAAAGTACGACTTCCTTGAGCGGGCAGGTCAGTGAGCCGTCTTTGACGTATTGACTAACCAGTGGAGTCCTGCCCATAAATACGCCACCGCCCGAGCGTCCCAGCGCAACGATCTGAGACCAGTCGGGCATCTTTACCCACTGCTGAGGTATCACCGCTGGGACGCCAGTCGCTTTGAACCACTGCTTCCAGTTCGCATCCAAGCGCTCCAGACCGGGCATGCCATCATCGTGCTCGATCAGTCGGTGGCGAACCAAGTCAGCGACCTTTCGGATGGGGCGGCTTCGGTCGTTGGCGAGGGATTGGCAGCAGCACGCAAATACATACTCAGGCAGCAACATGTGCAGCTTTCCGTCTGCCGCGGTTCTCGGCAACAAACGAATCGACAAGTCAACTTCAGATTCTTCAGACTCTAAAAATACATTCGAGTCTGTCGTTATGCTGGTTCGCGCTTGCAACACCACGCTGATATTGACATCCGGATGCTTGTTTAAGAATTTCGGCAGGATTTGGGGCAACCATTGAACCCCGAGAGGACGGTGAATCGAAACCACCAGCGTTCTCCCCCGCCCCCCGCTGGAGGCGCGCTCAAAACCTCGGCGAATCGTTGCCAATCCTTGTTGCAATTCGTCGTGTAATGCTGTGCCGGATCCGGTGAGCCTCAGCAGCCCATTGACGCGTTCGAACAGGCGCGTGCCAATCTTGTCTTCCAGCGTTTGTATTTCACGGCTCACGGCAGACTGGGTGATGTGAAGCTCTTCAGCGGCGCGAGTGTAGTTGAGCAGCCGTGCCGCCACTGCGAAACCGCGCAACGCTTCCAAGGAAACGCCTCGCAGGAGATCAGGAGTATGCGTGTCACTCATACCTCCCATGCTAATGCCTGTCTTGCTCATCGCCAAGTGAGTGCCTAGACTGCCTTCATGCAATAAAAAAGTTACGGTTCGAAGTAGCTGGCGACATCGCTACATCGCTACCGTAAGCTGGTCCCGATGCGCAAGCCGATCCCCCGCCTGACTGCCAGCAACGCGCTTGCATTCTCGCCGCGGTCGGCGCACAAACTCCTCAAAATGCGTTTTTGTCTCACGCACTTTCACACTCTCCCCCTGATCGGATGTGCCCCATGAACGATTCTTCTACTCGGTCAATCTTGCGCCCCTTCACACGACTGCTCTGCGTTTTCGGCTTGATCCTCAGCTGGGTACTCAGCGTCGGGGCAGCCGCGCAGCACCTGGACAACGGCATTCTGGTGCTCAACTACTCGGCTGACACAGGCCAATTCTTCGTTCAGGCAGGCCTCAACCACCCAAATCCCTCGGACTCGGTGACCTATCCGCGCGGCTCCTACTTCACGGTGCGTGACTACACACGCGGCGTTGACTACGCCAACGTTGGCATGGGCGACCCGGATACGACCACCGGAAAGGTTTCGCTACCCATGGGTCCGGGTACCGTGGTAGCTTTGAGTGATCGCGGAATCCGAACTACATGGGCCCTGCCCAATTTCACCGTTGTTCAGGAAGTGGAGATTCTCGGCGCTACGCTGGCGGACACCAGCGTTCGCCAGCAGGTGAGCGTACAAAACACCGGTAGCGCACCGCTCGCATACGGCATTCGCTATCTGTGGAACTGGAGAGTCGCCGGTAACAGCATCTCGTTCTCACGTCCTCGCTTTCCGGATGGCACATTCACTAATGTTTCAACCGATTATGGGTCGCCAAACTTTCAAGTCTCTGAGTTGACCGATAGTCTGACTAACCCGAGCTATTCGATTTACGCCTCGGTGCAGGGCGTGTCGCTCAGCTCACCAGCAACCAAACCGGATCGGCTGGCCGTCGCCAACTGGGGGGATTTCGCATTGGTGCCCTGGGATGCCCCCATCACGGGCTCGAGCGCTGGCGACAGCGCTATCATTTACTTCTGGGGCTACAACACGCCGATGACGCTCGCGCCGGGCGCCAGCAATCAGGTGCGACAGTACATTTCGACCGTCGCCAGCGCGCTCGGCGTCACCACGCTAAAGCGAACCATGACCGAGTATTTGTACGCTCCTTTGAACTACTACTTTATTACCTCGCGCGATAACGAAAAACAGATTCTCGACAGCACAGGGGACTGGTCGCGCACGGGTAACAGCTTCAATGTGCTCGCCAACGATGATCCTGGCAGCAAGGGAATCACCCGCTACTACTTCGACCAGGTGGCCGTAGGGGGTTCGCGCGGCAGCCATTTCTACACGCTGGTCGCCTCGGAAAAAAATGCGCTTCAGGCGCTGAACCCTACCAATGCCCAGCTTCCCCGCAAGCCGTACGATGAGGGCATCGATTCGTTTGCCTTTTTGCCAGTGGTCGAAGGCATTGGTGGCAGCTGTGCTGCGGGGCAACGCCCGCTGTTTCGCGCATTCCGAGGATCCGCGCGTTTCCCGGATGACGCCAATCATCGCTTCACCACCGATATCGCCCTTTACAACGTTCTTGTTGGTTTGGGCTGGGATGGTGAAGGCGTGAAGGCGTGTTTGCCGTTCTAACTTTGGCGCCGCGTATACGGGAACCGGTGTGAGGCGTGCGAATTCGGTTGCGCTGGTGAATTCCTCCACGCTGATCAGTATTGTTTCAAAGAAACCTCCACCATGAAACCATCGACGCTGCTTAAACTTTTTTCTTCTGCGGTTGTGCTGTTCCCCGTGGTCGCGGACGCGCTCGAAGCGCCACAACCCAAACTGGGTCTGTGGGAAATTCGCCAGCAGATGGCCGAAGATGGCGCAGCTCTTACGGCACTTCCCACCACGCAAGTCTGTTTGAATGCAGCATTCATGGAAGAGGCCAAGGTTAGTGAGGAAATGGTGAAAAAAATGTGTAGTAAGAACGAGGTGCGCAAGGACGGTATCAAGTGGATAACCCGCTCGGTTTGCAAAATTGGCGGCAGCGCAGTGAGCGGCCTGACCACATTCGAATTCAACGGCGAAAACGCCCACCACATCGACATCAACTCGACCTATGACCCGCCTATGGGCGGGTCGTCGCGCAGTCACATGGTCCGGGATGGTAAATGGCTGGAGCCATGCAAATGAAGCTAACCCTGGTCGTTATGGCGCTAATGCTTTCGACTGCAATATCGGCCTGTAGTGAACAAAAAAATGTCGCCGTTCCGAGTGGCGGCGCAAAAGCGGAGGCTTCCGCAGAAGCTAATGTCGGTGACCCTGCGAAGGACGAGGCGTTTCGCGCCGTTGCTGCGGCCGCAGGCATTGTTTCAGCGCGCAATGGTTGTGATCTACTGACGCAAGCCGATGCCGAAGCTGCTGTGGGTCAGACACTGCCGAAGAACACGGTCAACCTGACGCTTGGCATGTGCGACCACAACTCAGCAGATTTTTCAGCGGGAGCCCGCCTAACGATTGGCGATTGGGAATCGATTAGAGGAGCTGCTGTCGCAGGTTCGCATCAACCGCAGGCAGTTAGTGGCGTTGGCGACGAGGCCCTTCATCTGGGGGGAACTCTATACGTTCGCAGGGGCAACGAGGGCTTTCTGCTCAATCTGCATGGCCCCAAGATTGATCCCCTTCCAGACAAAGGACTCGCTATGAACAAGGCGCTGGCAATGCGCATACTGGCGCACTATTAAGTTGACGTTCACAAACAGCCTCCGCTTGATCCTGTCAACATTTCATTGAGTGATTAATTCACGCAATTAGTAGCCGCGTGAGAAGGCTGGGTTTGGGGGGAGTGGCTCGCTGCGCTCGCTTGCCG
>JAYVNO010000161.1:0-13208 GCA_043758415.1 Burkholderiales bacterium | reverse complement strand
AAACAAGCAGCGCTGCCAATTCAAAAAAATTGTGTAGATGCACTTTGTGAAAATGAGGCTTTGTTCAGCGTTTCCTTAGCGATTTCGGTAGGAAAGGTGCTCTAGGTCACGCTTATTCACGCTCAGCCGCGCGCCCATTTCGGACTATTTGCGCTGCGACCTCCCAATACAGCTTTTCATCGAGAACGCCGGTTGCTGTGGGCTTGTATCAGCATATGGCCTTAAATCGACTTATACCGTTTTATGGATATAACCCCGCATTCAGTGGCACTTTTACGCAAAAGCCGTTGGCGCAAATCGGCGACTATTTTTCCGGGCTGACCATCAGCGCATTGAATCGCCGCTCGGGGCGATGCGTGACTTTCAGGCCCTTCTTCGCCGCGTAGTCGAATATTGGGTAGAAGATCGGGATGAAGGCCTGGTCGTCCATCGCGACCTCTATCGCTTTTTCGAGCCATGCGCCGCGTTTGGCATCATCCATCTGCATCAGCGCCTCACGCGCCAACGCGTCCACTTTGCTGTTGCTGTAACGCGTGCGGTTGGCCGTGCCCGCGCCGATGGACGCGTCTGGCGTCATGAGTAACGCGCGGATGCCTGTGCCCGCCTCTTCCGAGCCATATTGCGCGGCGAACGCGCTGAAATCCTGCTTGCTAGCGCGGCCGAAAAACACGCTGCCGGGGATCGCCTCGACCTCCACCTTCAAACCCAGTTTTGTCCACATTTGCGCCACGGTTTGCGCGACGGCTGCGTCGTTCGGATAGCGGTCGTTGGTGGCCGACAGCACGATGCGGAAGCCCTCGCCCCAACCTGCTTCTTTCAGCAACGCCTGCGCTTTGGCGAGATCAAACGCGTCGGCCTTAAGCTTCTGGCTGGTGCCGGGATACGACAACGGCAATAGTTGCGACGCGGGTACGGCGCTGCCTTCCATCAGACGCTCAGCAATGGCGTTGCGGTTGATCGCCATCGACAACGCCTTGCGCACACGTGGGTCTTGCAACGGATTTTTGGCGAGTGGTTTGCCGTCTTTTGCGGTGACGTTCGGCGACACATCGCGCGCCGAGTCGAGCGCGATGTAATGCACCAGCCCCGCCGCGCCTTTGGTCAGCGTGAAGCGCTTATCGTTGCGCAGACGCGGCAGATCGGCAATGGCGGGCAAATCAATCGCGTCGACTTCGCCGGAAAGCAGCGCCGCCAAACGCGTCGGATCTTTTGCGATGACTTTTTCGGTGACCTTGGCCCAATGTTGTTTGGTTCCCCAATACGCATCGTTTCGCGCAAGCACGAGGCGGTCACCGTTGACCCATTCGGCGACTTTGTACGGGCCGGTGCCGATGGCCGCCTTCATCGAATTGAAATCGGCGGTGGTCGCGCTCTTTGCGACTTTCGTCGGCACGATGAACACGCGGGCCAGCTCGAACGCGAGCTTCGGATTCGGCGTTTTGGTTTTGATGACCAGCGTGTCGTCACCCTGTTTGGTCATGCTCGCAATACCGCGCACGAACTGCGCAAACGAGTTCGGGGAATTCGGCACGTTGGGTACGCGCTCATAGGTTGCGATCACGTCGTCGGCGTTGAACTCGCTGCCGTCGTGAAACTTCACGCCCTTGCGCAGCTTGAACTCCCACGTTGTGTCGTTCACGATCTTCCATTCGGTCGCCAACGCTGGCTGCAACTTCTGGTTCTCGTCGTTGAAGACGAGTGCCTCATAGATCGTTGAATGCGATGAACCCGTTGGGAACGCATTGAAGAAGTGCGGATCAAGCGTGTTGAGTTCCAGCTTGGTGCCCAGTGTCAGCGTTTGCGCGGAAAGTGCGCAGGATAGAAACGCGAGGAGGGTTGCGACAGATCGAATATTCATAATTGCCAGAATCTTGAAAGCAGGCCATTTAGAGGTGCCCTAAAGTGGCGTCATTCTCGCCGCAGGCGGGAATCCAGCAAGCCACGTTACAAGGTGCGACGAACGTGCGCACCGCTGTAGTTAACGACTGGATCCCCGCTACGCGAGGATGACGGCATTGAGAAGCTACACCATTACCTATGCAGTCGACGCCAAAAATTCCACGTATCGCCATCGGCAGCTTCATGCTCGAATCGAACGCGCATTCGCCTGTCTCGACGCGTGAGGAATTTGCGCAGAATGTGCTGGTTCAACCTGAGTATTTGCAGGCCGATCTGGCGAGCGATCATCGCAAGTCGCCCGGCTGTCTCGCGGGGTTTTTTGATGAGATGCAGCGTATCGGCGCATGGACAGCTGTGCCGATGATCGCTGCTGCAGTCGGCGCAAGCGGGCCGATTGATCAGTCGTGGTTTGACGAGATCGTTGCGTCGATGGTTGCGTCGCTCAAGCATGCATCGGCGGAAGCCCCGATCAACGCCGTGTTTCTGTCGCTGCACGGAGCCGCGATTGCAACGGTCGAGGTCGATCCCGACGGCGCATTGCTCGCCGCGGTTCGTGCGGTCGTTGGCGAACATGTTCCAATCCTCGCGACGCTCGATCTGCACGGCAATGTATCAAGTGCGATGGTGCAACACGCGGACTATCTCGCGGCGTATCTCACCAACCCACATGTGGATACCCACCGACGCGGCGCGGAATGCGCGCGGGCGCTGCACGACACCTTGGCGAGCGGCCAGCGCTGGCATCGCGCGTTTGTGAAGCTGCCGTTCATTCCGCCTTCGGTCACGCAAAACACTGAGCGCAAACCGGGCGCGAGCACACCTTACGGCGACATCATTCATTTCGGCCAAAGCCTGCTCGACCATAACGTGAAAAACGTGAGCGTGCTGTCCGGCTTCACGCTGGGCGATACGGCAAAAGCTGGCATGAGCGTGATCGTGTCCGCGCGCACGGCGGAAGGTGCGCGAACAGCCGCGAAGACGGTTGCGACACAAGCATGGGCGGATCGCGCGCGCTACGTTCCCAAGCTAACATCGCTCGCGGACGCCACTCGTATGGCGCTTGAAGCCGGACAAGACACCGATAAACCGTCGCTACTTTTCGCCGACGTTGCCGACAACGCAGGCGGTGGTGGCCGCGCCAACACGGTGTGGATTCTGAAAGCATTTCACGACGCAGGCGTCACTGGTTGCACACTGGCCATCTTCTACGATCCGGCGCTCGCGGTGGAGTCGCATCGGCTGGGCGTCGGCGCGAGCTTCAACGCCGAATTCAACCGCGATGAAACGCATCCGCTCTCAGGGAAATTCACCGCTCCGGCAACCGTCGCGCAGTTGCACGATGGCGAATTCATTGGCCGTCGCGGCATCGCGGCGGGCCACGCAATTAGCCTCGGCCCCTGCGCACGTCTCATCGTCGGCGGCATTCAAGTCATCGTGGTGACTGTGCGTCAGCAGGCCAAGGATCCCGTGTTTATGGAAGCACTCGGCGTTGACATAGCGGCCCAACGCTCGCTCATCATCAAGTCACGCGGCCACTTTCGCGCGTGGGCGGACGAGTTTTTCTCTGATGAGCGCATCATCGAGGTTGACGTGCCGGGGCTCACCACACCAGTGCTCAAAAACGTGCCATACGAGCACCTTCCGCGACCGCTGTATCCGCTCGATGATGATTGGGGTTGGCAGGTGGGCGAACCGGAAATGTTTGCGGCGCGGTAAACGCTTCGCGCAGATCGCAGCTACGCCAGCGGCGCGCTATTCGCGCTGATCCATCCTGCAAACGATGCTTCGTCCAACTCACCTGCGGCCACCGCGAGCATCGTCAAGACGCACGACATATCGTCCGCGATCAACTCGAAGCCGTTGACGCCGAGAAATAATTCGACCGCAACAAATGCTGTGCGTTTGTTCCCATCAATAAACGGGTGATTGCGCGCGATGCCGTAGCCGTATGCGGCAGCGAGTTCCGCGTAATCCGGGTGTCCGTAGGCCGCTACGTTTTGTGGCCTTGCGAGCGCTGAGGCAAACAATCCAGCATCACGAACACCCGCAAGCCCGCCGTGCTCGGCCAATTGAGCGTCGTGGACGGCGTAAAGAACGTCTTCGTGCAGCCAGTTCCAGTGCGTCATTTCGCCAGTTCGTTAAGCACCGCGCGCCGCTTTTTCATGACGTCACGCGCCGCCTTCATTTGCGTCTCAAATTCTGGGTCAGTGCGCACGAGACGCAATCCATCTGGCGACTCGCTGACGAACAATGTGTCGCCCTTTTCAACGCCCAGACGCGCCAACAGATCTCGCGGCAGCACCACGCCAACGGAGTTCCCGATTTGTGTGAGTTTCAATGTTTGCATTGGAGAATCCGTCCTGAGTAACGATGCGCCTATAGCGCGTTATTACAATTGTAATACTTCAGCGCATGGCAAGGACAGCTTTCGCTATACCAACTTAAACGGCAACTCGCGCAACGGCTTGCCTGACGCGCGGCGCAGCGCGTTCGCCAACGCGGGTGCGAGCGGCGGCAGGCCCGGCTCGCCCATGCCTTTGGGTGGGTCGTCGCTGGGCACAATGTGGACGCTGACCATCGGCGCATCCGGCATGCGCAGCGGCGGGAAGTCGTGGAAATTGCTTTGCTCGACGACACCGTCCTTGAACGTGATGGCGTGTCCGGGCTGCGTGGTTGCCAGTGCCATTAGCGCTGCACCTTGCACCTGCGCTTCCACCGTGCGCGGGTTGACGCAAAAATTGCAATGCACGCCTGCGGTGATGTGGCCGACCACCGCCTTGCCGTCCTTCACGCCCGCCTCGACGACGTAGGCGACGACCGACTCGAAACTTTCATGCACCGCCACGCCCCAATGCATGCCAGCAGGCAGCGCCTTTTTGCCGTACCCTGCGCGTTCAACTGCGAGCTGCAGTGCCGCACGATGACGCGCGCCTTTGGCGTCGCTGCCCATCAGTTTGAAACGATAGGCGACCGGATCCTGACCCGTTGCGGCTGCGATCTCGTCGATCAATGTTTCCATCACAAATGCGGTGTGCGTGCTGCCGACTGAGCGCCACCACAGCACCGGCACATTCACCTCGGTGCGATGCACCGACAGCCGCATCGGCAGGTTGTACGGCTCGCGCATGCCCTCGGTGGTCGTGCCGTCTACGCCGTCCTTGATGGTGAATGCTTCAAACGGCGTGCCGCGCATGATGCTTTGGCTCACAATTTGATGTCGCCACGCGAGTACCGTGCCGTCCTTGTCATAACCAATCTCAGCGCGATGCACCACCAGCGGTCGGTAATAGCCCGCCTTCACATCGTCTTCGCGACTACGCACGACTTTTACGGGAACACTTTTTCCAGCGGTTTGCATTGCTTTAGCAACGTTCACCGCCTCCACCAAATATTCGCTAGACGGTACCGCGCGGCGACCGAAACCACCGCCGCCCATCTGCACATGAATCTCGATTTGCTCGGCCTTCAAACCAGTGGCTTTAGCAATCGCCGCAGCATCGAGGCCGGGCAGTTGCGAAGCGGTGTACACGTGGCAACTGTCCGCTTTCAAATCGACCGTGCAGGCGATGGGTTCCATCTGCGCGTGGTTCAAATATGGGAACACAAACTCAGCGGTCAAGTTGTTGGGCGCGCCCGCCAATTTGGCCGTATCCGCGCGCATCTGGTTGCCGGTGGCGAGCAAGCCTTCAGTCTTCACAAGCGCTTTGTACTGTTTAAGCAGCGCGGTCGTGTCGGGCTTGTCAACACCTGCTGTATCCCACTCAACTTTGAGCGCGTCTCGACCCATTTTTGCGGGCCAGTAACCGTCAGCAATGATCGCGATGCCGCGTGCGCCGCGATCCAGATCAACGGGCAAAACGACGCGTACGCCCTTCACCTTTTGCGCAGCAGACGCATCAAATGTTTTGAACTTTGCGCCGAATACCGGAGGCCGCGCGATCACCACCGTCAACATGTCGGGCAGCTTCACATCGATGCCGTATTTCTGCTGACCCGTAGCCTTTGCGCGCGATACCTTGAGGCCCGTCGGCTTGCCGATGAGCTTGAAGTCTTTCGGATTTTTGAGCGTGACTACTTCCGGTATCGGCTCTTTCATCGCCGCATCAAACAGCTCACCGTAACTCGCGCGTCGCGTAGCGCTGATCACTACGCCGTTCTCAGCCCTTAACGTCGCTACCTCCACCTTCCAAAGCTTCGCTGCCGCTGCAATCAGCATCGCCTTGGTACGCGCACCCAGTTCGCGGTACTGTGTGTAGCTATTTTTCACGCTGCCAGAGCCGCCCGTGAGATGCATGCCCATGATCGGGTCAACATAGTGCGATTGCTGATTACCGAACCCGGTTCTTACCTTGCTCCAGTCAGCGTCCAGCTCCTCCGCACAGATCATGGCAAGCGCGGTTTCGATGCCCTGCCCCATATCCATGCGGTTGCAGAGCACGGTCGTGGTGCCGTCTTTGGCGATGGTCACGAATGCGGCCGGCTCCTCGGACGGTTTTTGCCCCGGCGCAATGTACACATGGTTCGGGTGCCCATGCGCGAGTCGCGCCGTCGAAGGCAGCAGCGCCACACCCACCGCGCCACCCATCATCAGGATGATGAAGCGTCGACGTGGCAACGGATGCAAATCGTTTATGTGGGCAGCAGAGAGATATTTTTCGATCATCATGGTCGTCTCGTTACGCTTTGACGAGCATGGTTGACGCGTCTTTGATCGCCGCGCGAATGCGTTGATACGTCCCGCAGCGACACACATTGCCCGCCATCGCAGCATCAATGTCAGCGTCGGTGGGCTTCTTGTTTGTCCGCAACAGCGCCGCTGCGCTCATGACTTGCCCGCTTTGGCAATAGCCACATTGCGCTACGTCATGCTTGACCCACGCCTCGATCACCGCCTTGCCAATCGGATCGCTCGCTTGCGCCTCGATAGTCGTGATGCGCTTGCCTGCGACCGCAGAAACCGGCGTCACGCATGAGCGGATCGCCACACCGTCCATGTGTACCGTACACGCGCCGCACAACGCCATGCCGCAGCCAAATTTGGTGCCCGTCATATTGAGGTTGTCACGTAACGCCCACAGAATTGGCGTCGAAGGATCAACGTCGACGGAAACCGTCTTGCCGTTGACGTTTAGAGAAACAGACATGAAGCACTCCGCAGCCTTGAAGACAATGTGTGATTCCTGTGATGACAGGAACGCAGGCCGCGACGGCCATCCATTTACGTAGCGCTATTTTGGACTGAATCAACGGAGTTCGTTAGCGCAGATTCGGCACAATAACAACCTCGTCACGGCCCACAGAGGAGCGACCAGCATGACCTGAAACCCTGAGCAATATCTCAAGTTTGCCGAGTCGCGCCTGCGTCCCGCCGTCGATCTGCTCACGCGCATTGACGCAGCAAATCCCGCCCGCGTGTTTGATCTCGGTTGCGGCGCTGGCAACGTGCCGAGTTTGCCGGCATCGTGGGGCTTGGAACTGGCGACCGGTCAGCGCCTCGAATCCCACTGTTCTGGCCGCAGCGGTACTTAGCGCATCTGAAGCATCATGATTTGAACGTTGCTCACCAAGACTGCCGTAGGCATCCCAGCATTTTGCATCGCCAGTTGCATGGACGCCGCCGACGTCATGTCAGCCGATTGCAAATCAAGAGTGCCGTCTGGCTTAATAATCGCCATCGTTACCGATGTCGGATTTTCAGACATGATCGCGGGGACGATGCGTGAGAGGGCGAAGGCAGCTGCATTCGCGCCGCGAGTCATTGCGCGTGACATGACCTCGGTCGCACACGCAAGCTGCTGCGATGTTGAGGTGCCCGGTGTATTGCAACGAACACCACCGCTGGTATCAACGGTGTCAGGCGATTTCTTGGCCGTCATCGTCAGTCGCGCGAGCTGCTTCACGATATTGGCTTGCTTGCCAAGCAATACGGGATCCGAACCGCTGTTTTTGAGGTCAATTACCGGCTTGATCGTGAGATCCACTCCCGTTAATGAAATCAGCTGTTGAACTTGGCTGTTAGCCAAGTTGATTGCGACAGCGTCGTTGCCGTTTGCGCCCGCCAAACTGGCCGCCATCTCGCTGAATGGCGTCACGTAGGTGATCGTCGCAGCAGAAACGGCAGGCACGACTGAGCGCATGGTAATGTCGTAAAGGACCTCCAGGCCAGTTGTTTCGTCCAGCATAGTGCTCGACGTGTTGGTCATGACCTTAATCACAGCAGGGCCCGTGAAGCCATCACCCAGTGTCACGTTGAAAGCGCCGTCAAGCGCGGTAGCCCCCAAGGCACAGGATGCGTCGGGCTCGGGCGCGCCATTGACGATTCGGCAGACCAGCACTTTTGCCCGCTTCACAATCCCCTTAGCTGCCGTACCGCTCACGGCGGTCAGTGAAGCAGCGGGCGGCACGGTGACTTGATCGTCACCGCCACCACATCCCGCCAGCGTGATTAGTGCTGCGATTGAAATGGCACTGACCAAATAAGTGTTGATTCTTTTTTTCATCTTCGCGCCTTTAATGTCAACCAGCCCACGTGACATGACTTCACATCACTGTAACCAGATTAGGAGAAGGCATTAACCATTGAATGATCGCAAAAATTCTGTCAGTGGTCTGTGCGATGGCGAACATTATCATGAGCATGCTGACGGTCTGCAACCACTTGCAACTCGCGCTTCAGAGCCGTCAAAACGATTCAAACCGCGACGTGGTAACGCCTGACACTTTAATCCCTGATCGTTGCGTCCGTTTGCAAGAAGTGCGCAGCCAACGCGACGATGGGCGCGAAGATGATCCACAAAACAAAATTGGCATGAAATCGCCGGACGCGAGCCGTGTTCGTGCGCTTGAAATACGGCGTAAATGACAACGCTAATTGCGGCGCAAGCGCAGCCACAGCGACCACCACAAATCCGACTACCGCACTGCTCATGAAATCAAACCCAGAAATGAAAAACCCCGCGCGGCGAACCAAGCGGGGTTTGAATTTGGGCTTCAGGCTCCCACATGTTGCGCGGAAACAACGCTTTAAAGCGCTTTTCAGCAATATGACTGGGCCTGTTACCCGCAAAGTTACCCGCCTAAGAACACGATGACTCTTGTTTGCGATGCCGCGCTCCCGTGCCACAATCGACCATGAAAAACGTTCTTGCGTACACCGTTACCGCGCTCATGTTTGGCGTATCCCTCACCGCAAGTGCTCAAGTCTATCGCTGCAAGACCGCAGCCGGTGGAACCGAATATTCACAGGTGCCATGCGGTAAGGACGCGCAGCTTTTGCAGAGCCAACGCAACTCCATCGATACGACCAATCCACCGGCTGATCCATTCGGTGTGCAACGCGAGCGTGACCGGCTTCAGTTAGACACGGACTAACGCAAAAAGCCACCAAGCGGAATGTCTGGCAAGAGCGAAGCAGCGTCGGGCACATCACGAGCCGCACGCCAGATTGATTCGGCCGCCTGTGAGCGCGCGGATCGCGAGGCGTTGATCGAAGCGCGACACGCGCGCAAAGACGCTACCGCGATACGCCGTGCACAGAAGAGCGCGGATTGGGAGTGTGGGCGCGTGATAGCCGCCGACGACGTAGAAGCCCCCCCGCCGTCAGCGCCAACGTTCATCCCGGGGCCGGTACGCAATACGACACCAAACATTGCGAGTTGTGACAGCTCTGGTTGCTGGGACACCAGCGGTGGCCGTTACAACCGCGCGGCGGGCAACACGTTCTTCGGCCCGAATGGTGTGGCGTGTACCCGAACCGCTGTAGGAATAGTGTGTCCATAAGCGCCATTCGCGCTCCGGGCGACATGGAAGGCATCAGTGCAGGCGTGACGACGCAACGGGCCTCAACTGACTTCACGCGAAAGCGCCCAACGCCTCGGCGCAGCGACCGGCTAACAACGTTTGCGTTCACGCAATGAGGCCACTATCTACACATGAATTTCCAAAGGCTGAACCAGGCAAGCGGCCAACGCCAATGACTTTGGAAGACTTGAGGAAACTTAAACCGATCACGCAGGCGGTGATTCTGGGCGGGGCGATAGCACGGCGCAAAGAAATGGACGCGAAAGCAAACTTGGGCACGCCTCTAGCGAGGGAAACTAATAACCGTTCCGAAAACACCAAGCCGTAAGCTGTTTCTAGGATATCGCTCGACCATTATCTAGCGTTGCCCCCTTAATACGGCTTTGTAACAAGCGCTGAAGTCAGGCCAGGACAATGTGCATGTACGGAGTGCATGATTACGTCGAGCTAAGTACTCCGTGCGCGTTAAGCCAAATTTCTCGGCGTTTGCAGCGTCATCCATTTCCTCGGCCACCGGGTCTTTACCGACTAGGCCGAAGCGTTGAACTTCTTCCAATTTCAACATGGTCATTTCACCAGAAGGTATTCGGAGCATCTGCTCAGGCAAGCTGCGAGGTAAGTGCATCTCGTCGAAGTAGGCAAATATTGTGTCAGCCAGTTCTTGATATTTCTTGGTCGCCTCGTCGCGAGACACAGACCCGACCGTCGTTCGGTAGGGACGATGAATTCCCACCACGTTGCTGTTCGCGACGGTCTTGTATAACCCAGCGGCGAGGATAAAAACACAAGAGCTAAGACAGCGAGCGTCGTCGTGTACTTGCGTGTCAAATTCAAGTTGCCTGATGTATCGGCCAATCCTCATGGCTGTCGCCAAATCACCCCCCTGGCTGTTCAAGCTTACCCAACGAATACGCGTGTTGGACGAAAGTCTTCGTTCAATCATTTGCTTCAGCGTTCCAAAATCTGATGGCTGAATTTCGCCGGTAAGTTCCACAATCACATCTTTCGGATCGTGGCCTAGATACCGGAATTGCGCGGCGTTCGCCATGTGGTTGCTCATGAGCCCCAATGCCAAGGCTATGGTGGCTAAAAGGCGGTGCATCGTAAAAGCCCAGAATGACGCAAAGGGCAACCCCACGATTTGCGATGTGAACACTTGACTTCCCCCGAATTGCGATGAGGTGACGCTCAGCGCGGGTCTTCGCGCTAAAGTTCATCGACGCTGCATCTTATCCGAGAAAAAATTTCCCACAAGCCTCGACCGGATGACTCCGCAGAGTCGCTGTGGGTGTTGTATGTGCCGACTTCGAAGAACTCCTACCGAAGTGAGAAACCGTTATCCCGTAACCACTGCGCATGTTCGCGTAGCGCGGCCCGCAACTTGCGAGACTGGCCGCGTTCTCCACCTTTGAACGCATTCATCGAGGCGCGCGCCTTGCCCTCAAGAGTCTTTGGCCCGGTCGACTGTTGCCACGGCTGCCAGCGACGAATCGCCCGCGATTGACTTGCCTGTCGTTCGGGTGTCCATCCATTCGCCATGCTTCGGAGCCTCCAATTGTTCGTTGGGCTGGATTGTCGTTTCTGATTTTCCGTGCGCGATGTCTAGGCCTGCTGTGCCGTGATCACCGCCGTTGTTGATCTGCTGATTGTGGGCGACGTTTGTCTGCCTCACGAACGCCACGGCGCGCGGGTTTCTGACCTCGTTCAACGCTTCCAACGTGGCGCGACTCTGCGCCTGTGCCTTCAGCGCTAATCGCAAGCTCGCTTCCTGCTGGCGAAACGTGGGTTGCGTGGCCGCGTGCAGGGCAATCTTGCTGAAAATCGCCTGCAACGCTATCGCCTGGCAGAGCAGCATTGCTTCGATGCCGCCGGGTTTGGGGATGTCCTGCGCCTTCAGGCTATTGTGTAGCCAGTCCATCGCTGACTCAGTGCTCGACGGCGCGCTACTCCACCACGTTAGCAACGACGCCGCATGAAACAGCGGACTCGTCGCCAAAATCCCGTTTTCCGTATCCCCAGCGATCAACGGCCTACTTGCCCGCAGCACGGCAGGTATCGCGCACGACTGTTGCTTGATGAACTCGGTAGGCGGAATCGCGGGCTTTTCATCCGAAATCGGTGGGCTTGACTTTCCAACGGTAGGCGTCGGCGCGCGTTGAACCGCCGTTGTCTTGCCGTTGCTCCGACGCTTAACGGGCGTCGGTGCCTTCGGCTTCGCTGCCGTCTTTGGGATTTCTTGGACTATGTCTTCAAGGGCCATGATTTTGTTTTCATTTTGGGTGTTTCAGATGAGGGCTTGTTGCTGTGCCGCTGGAGTCGTGACTCGGCGTGACGCGTCGTGACATTGCGTGACAGGTGGCGTGATGGGCTGCCCTTCGGTCGTTGTCGTGTCGATCTGCTGTGCGGCGTGACTATCAGCGTCATCGAGTTCGGCACAAAACTCATCCGCAATATCAAGCGTCGCCTTTGAGTACGTTTGCTCCCAAGTGAAGTCGGCGTGCTTCGTGTCGGAGTGATTGATCAGGAAGTCGTGCAGACTGTCGATTCGCTTCGCCAGCACCCGAATGCGCCGCGTGAGGCTCGCGATGGTTCGCTGCGCTGTTGGATCGGCCAATTGCGTGAGGCCAAGCTTTTCAGCAAGGTATCGAACGTGAATCGGATGAATTCCGACACGGTCAATGTTGCCGCACGAATCCTGTTCAAGCATGATCAGGCGACCGTCCGCGTCGTCAATCACCTCAATGGTCAAGTCGCCAATTCGTTCAGTCATGATGACCTCCCGTGGTGTTTGCTTCCATTGAAACCAACAAGCATTTGCACCCTATAGATGGCAATATGCATAGGGTGTTCAGATTCTGAAGTCGGTGCCTAGTTTTTAAGCAGTTTGATCGAATCATGTTCAAACCTTTAGTGGACGAAGCTTTGCGCGAGTTCTGCACTACGCGTACCGATTCGGAATCTGGTGTCGGAAATCGCCTTCGGCTTCACTTTCTGAATCGCTGCGACTTCAAAATCTGAATCGTGACGATTCAATTTCTGAATCGACGAATTTTTTTCTCGTTTGCGCCGCTCACGCTCCAGTTTGATCGGCTCGAACCGCTTCATCGCTGCCAGGTCTGCGGCCTTGATCGCCTCCGAAGCAGCTTCCACGGTGGCGAACTTTTGCCACTCGTTGGTAGCTCTGAAAGCAGGAAGGGCAAGCTTTCGCCACTCGTGACTATCCTCGTCAGTGAAGCGATAGAGCGAAGGTATGGTTTGACCCCGCGCCACTCTTCCACCGTCGCGCGTCGTGGCGATAAGGCCCACTGCGCGTAGTGCTCGGAGGCCACTGGCAAGCGTTGCTGACGACACGAAGCCCTTTTCCTTCAACCCAGCAAGCGTGAGTTCGATATTCCCGTTGCTGTTCAGCGTTATTGATCCGGCACGAGTTATTCAAGAAGCTGCGTAGGTAACCTTTGGGTCACCGAAATACTTCTTCACGCGCTCGGGGGTTTGTTCAAGCATCGTCA
>JAYVNO010000160.1:0-35142 GCA_043758415.1 Burkholderiales bacterium | reverse complement strand
GCACAGCCTGTGGATAAAGCTACATCGCGCTTCAACCCGCCCAACCTCCACTTAATAATCGGGGTTTGCTGTTCAGACAACCGGGGCCACTTCTGTTTGGCGAGGCGGAGCTGCCACGGGCTACGTTTTAATGCGACGGCTGCGCGGCTAAACTTTGCGCATGCCGACACCTCTCCCGCTCTCCCGCCGCCAAAGCTTCACCATCACCGATCTCGCCGATGAATTCGCGCTGACGACGCGCGCGATTCGCTTTTATGAGGATCAGGGCTTGCTGTCGCCCGAGCGGCGCGGCACGCGGCGCATTTACGGGCAGCGCGAGCGGGTTCGCCTGAAGCTCGTACTGCGGGGCAAGCGGCTTGGAATGAGTCTTGCGGACATTGCGGGCATTCTGGATTTGTATGACGTTGATCACAATGAGCGGCCCCAGCTCGTGAAGTTTCTTGAGGTGCTGGCGGCGCGGCGCGTGCTGCTGGAGCAGCAGCGCGAGGACATTGACGTGGTGCTGGAAGAAATTTCGACGATTGAGCGGGGCTGCCGCAAACGGCTCAAGAACTCGACCCAATAGTTACGTCGGATAACCGCTGTGAGCGGAGCGCGGGTACACGTCTACGTTGACGTTAACGTCAACTTGCAAGCTACAATTCAGTACATGATCACGCCGCAAAAAACTGCCGATATCCTGAACATTTTCAACGCGCAGGGCGCGATGAAATTGATCGGCGCGCGGTTGACCGAGATTGATGAAGGCGTTGCGGAGTTTGAAGTGGACTTTCGCCCTGAGCTGTCGCAGCAAAACGGCTTCTTCCACGCAGGCATTATCGGCACGCTGGTTGACACCGCAGGCGGCTGCGCGGGGGCCACGATGATGGCGCTCGGTAGCAACGTGCTGACGGTTGAATTCAAGCTGAATCTGCTCGCTCCGGGCGATGGCGAAAAGCTTCGTGCGCGCGGTGAGACTATCAAATCAGGACGCACATTGACGATTACGCAGGGCAAAGTTTTTGTGACGAAGAACGGGGCGGAGACGCTCTGCGCATTGATGCAGCAGACGTTGATTTCGATTCCGCCAAAGTAGACTTTGTAGGAGCGGCTTTGCCGCGACAACCGTAGCCTAGCGCGCGTTGGGTCGCGGCAGAGCCGCTCCTACAGGAGGCCACTATGCAATTTCCCCAACTCAAATTCGATCTCGGCGAAGATATCGACATGCTGCGCGACACGGTCGCTGCGTTTGCTGCGAACGAGATTGCACCGCGCGCTGCCGAGATTGATCGCGAGAATATTTTCCCCATGGATCTGTGGAAAAAGATGGGCGACCTTGGCATTCTCGGTATCACCGTGCCCGAGGAATACGGCGGCGCGGGCATGGGTTATCTCGCGCATTGCGTGGCGATGGAGGAGATCAGCCGCGCGAGTGGTTCGGTGGGCTTGAGCTACGGTGCGCACTCTAACCTGTGCGTGAACCAGCTTAAGATCAACGGCAGCGATGCGCAGAAAAAGAAGTATTTGCCGAAGCTGATCTCGGGCGAACACGTCGGCGCGCTCGCGATGAGCGAACCGGGCGCGGGGTCGGACGTGGTCAGCATGAAGTTGCGCGCTGATCTTCGGCACGAAGGGGGCGACCACTACGTCCTGAACGGCAACAAGATGTGGATTACGAACGGGCCTGATGCAGATACGCTGGTCGTATACGCCAAGACCGATGTGGGCCTCGGTTCGCGCGGCATCACGGCGTTCATCGTCGAGAAGGGTTACCCAGGTTTCTCGACCGCGCAGAAGCTCGACAAGCTCGGCATGCGCGGCAGCAACACCTGCGAGCTGGTGTTTCAGGATTGCATCGTGCCCGTCGAAAACGTGCTCAAGGAAGTCGGCAAGGGTGTCAATGTGCTCATGAGCGGGCTCGACTATGAGCGCGCGGTGCTGGCGGGCGGCTCGGTTGGGCTGATGGCGGCGTGTCTTGACGTAGTTTTGCCTTATGTGCATGAGCGCAAGCAGTTCGGCCAGTTCATCGGCGAATTTCAGCTCATGCAGGGCAAACTGGCTGACATGTACGCCACGTTCTCGGCAGGCCGCGCCTATCTGTACGCCGTCGCCAAAGCCTGTGATCGCGGCGAGGTCACGCGCAAGGATGCGGCGGGCGTAATTCTGTACTGTGCCGAGAAGGCCACATGGATGGCCGGTGAGGCGATTCAGGCGCTCGGCGGCAACGGCTATATCAACGATTACCCGACCGGGCGCATCTGGCGCGACGCGAAGCTTTACGAAATTGGCGCGGGCACCAGCGAGGTTCGGCGAATGTTGATCGGACGCGAACTGTATAACGAGACAAAATAGGGTGCTGTTTAGATTGTCCCCTCTCCCTCGGGGAGAGGGTGAGGGCAAGGCGTTCGCACCTCAGCCTGAATGCGTAGTCCATCACCCTCACCCCGCCCTCTCGCCAATGGAGAGGGAGTCGCCGCTACTGCCTTATGAAATCTCTAGCCCATCTATTTGCCAACAACCGCGCCTGGGTCAAGTCTGTCCTCGCGGACGATCCCGATTTTTTTGAAAAACTCAAACATCAGCAGCGACCCGAATATTTGTGGATCGGCTGTTCTGATTCGCGAGTGCCAGCGAATCAGATTATCGGGCTGCCACCCGGCGAGATTTTCGTTCATCGTAACGTCGCCAACGTGGTCGTGCACACCGACTTGAACTGCCTGTCGGTGCTCCATTTCGCAGTGGAAATTCTTCAGGTGAAGCATGTGATGCTGGTCGGCCACTACGGTTGCAGCGGCATTGCCGCGGCGCTGGATGACGAGCGGCTGGGTATCTCTGACAACTGGCTGCAGCATGTGCGCGACACGTTTGAGCACCATAAAACCGGGCTGGACGCGCTGCCAGATCGGGCCTCAAAACTGCGCAAATTGTGTGAGCTACATGCCGCTGAACAGGTGGTGAATCTGGCGCGTACGACCGTCGTGCGCGACGCCTGGAATCGCGGCCAGCCGCTGGCGCTGCACGGCCTTGTGTACGGTATTGAAGACGGCTTGTTGCGCAGCCTTGGACTCGAACTCAGCGGGCCGGATGATGCCCGCGCGCAAGTCGCGAAAGCGATCACGGCAATCCATGAGCGGGACGGTGGCATTTTGCCGGCGGGTGTATGACACGCAATCACTGGATGCTGCTCGGGTTTTTTCTTGCCATCGTGGGCATGTTTGCGTTTGCCGTCGCTCCGGTGCCAGCGCGCATCATGCTGTGGCTGGGCGTGGCGCTAGCGTGGTTCGGTATGGCCATTGCGCTGCAGCAGCGCCCCTGGTCAGCACTGGGAAAGCTTTTTCTGCAAGTATTGATCGGCGCGGCGGCGCTTGCTATTGCAATGACCGCGACGCGACTTTCGCTCGCCGGGATCGCGCTTTCTGCGCTACTCGGCGGCATCATCGGCGCGTTTGCGTCACAATGGAGTATGTGGATTTCGCGCCGCCCAAAGTCTTAAATTGAGCGCGTTGCCACCGTAAATTTTTGGAGAGCATGTCATGTCTGATCCCGTAGCAGATCCTGTAGTCATAGTTGCCGCAGTGCGCACGCCGATGGGCGGAATGTTGGGTGATTTTTCGTCGTTGTCGGCGTCGGATTTGGGCGCGGTGGCGGTCAAGGCGGCGGTTGAGCGCGCGGGCCTAAAACCTGAACAAATTGAAGAGGTGATCCTCGGCAATTGCCTGATGGCGGGACAAGGGCAAGCGCCGGCGCGGCAGGCCACATTAAAAGCCGGTTTGCCCAAGGGGGTTGGCGCGCTGACCATCACCAAAATGTGCGGCTCCGGCATGAAAGCCGCGCAGCTCGCGCATGACGAAATCATGGCGGGAACGCGTGAGATCGTGGTGGCGGGCGGCATGGAGTCGATGACCAACGCGCCGCACATGCTGACCAAAGCGCGCACCGGCTATCGCTACGGCGCGGGGCAATTGCTCGACCACATGGCGACCGACGGCCTGGAAGACGCGTACGAAAAAGGCAAGCCGATGGGCTTTTTCGCTGAGAACTGCGCGGTGAAATATGCGTTCACGCGTGCAGCGCAGGACGAGTTCGCCATTGCGTCCACCACCCGCGCGCAGGAGGCCACCAAGAGCGGCGCGTTCAAGTGGGAAATCGCGCCCGTGACCGTGAAGGGCAAGGGCGGCGACATCAGTATCGATGCCGACGAGCAACCACCCAAAGCCAAGCTGGACAAGATTCCCGGCCTCAAGCCCGCATTCGTCAAGGACGGCACAATCACGGCGGCAAACGCTTCAAGCATTTCCGACGGCGCAGCGGCGTTGGTGCTGATGAAGCAGTCGAAAGCGACGGCGCTTGGATTGACCCCCATCGCCAAAATCGTCGGTCACGCCGAGCACAGTCAGGAGCCGGAATGGTTCACCACGGCCCCGGTCGGCGCGATCAACAATCTCTACAAAAAAATCGGCTGGACGACGGCAGATGTGGATTTGTTTGAGATCAACGAAGCGTTTGCAATCGTGACGATGGCAGCGATGAAAGAGTTCGACATTCCGCACAGCAAAGTGAACATTCACGGCGGTGCGTGTGCGCTCGGCCACCCGATAGGCGCATCGGGCGCGCGCATCATCGTGACGCTGATCGGTGCGCTGAAAAAAACCGGCGGCAAGAAGGGCGTGGCGGCGTTGTGTATCGGCGGTGGTGAGGGTATCGCGATGGCCATTGAGATGATGTAATTGAATTTGTAGGAGCGGCTTGCCGCGACCGCTGCAAACCACAGGTCGCGACAAGTCGCTCCTACATGAGAACAAAAATGGCAAAAACTGTATTAATTCTCGGTGCTAATCGCGGTCTCGGGCTGGAGTTTGCGAAGCAATATGCGCGCGACGGCTACGACGTGATTGCCACGTGCCGACGCCCCGCTGAGGCCGCTGAATTGCGCCGCGTTGGCGTGCGCATCGAGGCACTCGACACCAGCATCTCGTCTTCGATTGAAGCACTGGCATTGAAGCTCAAAGACGAGTCCATCGACGTGATGGTCTGCAACGCAGGCGTGTACGGCCCGAGGAGCGACGGTCTCACCGACATGCCGACCGAAGACTTCGACTTGGTCATGCGCACCAACGTACTCGGGCCGCTGCGACTCACGCTCGCGTTCGCCGATAACGTGGCGCGGGCGCGCGGCGCGATGGTGTACATGTCGTCGCGCATGGGTTCGATCACGACCATGAGTTCATCAAGCGGCATCGCGTATCGCGCCAGCAAGGCCGCGTTGAATGCAATGGTCAAAGCAACGTCGCTTGAACTCGGTAAAAAAGGCGTGCGCGTCATGGCGCTGCATCCGGGCTGGGTGCGCACCGACATGGGCGGCCCGCAAGCGGCACTGACGCCGACTGAGAGCGTGGCAGGCATGCGTCACGTCATCGACAAAGCGTCCGATCTGCATGGTGGCTTTTACGACAACACCGGCGCGACGATTGCCTGGTGATTGCAATGGAAAATAGGCAACAGCTTTTTTGTGAATCGCCCAATCAGCATGGGCGCAGGGCTATTTTATGCATATAGTCGACTTTATGCATAAACTGGCTCTATGCCCATATGCAATAAGCTTTTCAGCGTTAAGCTGTAGTCATGCGTAGCGCCCAAGAACTCGTCACAGACGCCGAACGCGAGATCGTCACATTGACGCTCGACGAAGTGCGCACCGTGATGGACGATCCGAACACGGTCATCGTGGACATTCGCGACATCCGCGAACTGTGGCGCGACGGAAAAATACCCGGCGCACTGCACAGTCCGCGCGGCATGAACGAGTTTTGGATTGACCCGAGTTGCGAGTATCACAAACCGGTCTACGCCAGCGGCAAACGCTTTGTGCTGTATTGCGCGGCGGCATGGCGCTCGGCGCTTGAAGCGAAGATGTTTCAGGACATGGGCCTGACCAACGTGGCGCATATGAGCGGTGGCTTCACCGCGTGGAAAGAAGCCGGTTTGCCGGTAGAAACCGTGGAGCGAAAGTAAGTGCTGCTAAGCGAAGACCAACGCATGGTGCGCGACAGCGTGCGCGCCTACGTGCAGGACAACATCGCGCCGAAGGCGGCGGCGTGGGACAAGGCGCATCACTTTCCTGCGGCTGAATTGAAGGGCCTAGCGTTGCTTGGTTGCTATGGCATCGCGGTGCCGGACGAATACGGCGGTGCGGGGCTCGACTACACCTCCCTTGCCATCATCCTCGAAGAAATTGCAGCGGGGGACGGTGGCGTGAGCACCGTGATTTCGGTGAACAACTGCCCCGTGTGCTCCATCCTGATGAGCTTCGCCAGCGAGCAACAAAAACGTGACTGGCTAGTGCCGCTCGCGCGCGGCGAGATGCTCGGGGCGTTCGGCTTGACCGAGGCGCATGCGGGCTCCGACGCGTCCAGCCTGCGCACCACCGCGACGCGCGAAGTTGGCAAAAGCGGCGATCATTACGTGTTGAACGGCGCGAAACAATTCATCACGTCCGGCAAGAACGCTGACGTTGTGATTGTGATGGCGGTCACCGACAAGACAGCGGGCAAGCGCGGCATCAGCGCGTTCCTCGTGCCCACGAAAACGCCGGGCTACACGGTGGCGCGGGTTGAGGACAAACTCGGACAGCATTCAAGCGATACCGCCGCGCTGCTGTTTGAAAATTGCCGCATCCCGGTCTCAATGCGTATTGGTGAAGAAGGTGCGGGCTACAAGATTGCGCTCGCTGGCCTTGAGGGTGGCCGCATCGGCATCGCCTCGCAAAGCGTCGGCATGGCGCGCGCCGCGTTCGAAGCTGCGCTCACGTACGCACGAGACCGCGAGGCGTTCGGCAAACCGATCTTCGAGCACCAATCGGTGCAGTTCAAGCTGGCCGATATGGCCACCCAAATCGAGGCGGCTCGCCAGCTCATTCATCACGCTGCGAGCCTGAAAGATGCGGGCCTGCCGTGCCTGACGCAAGCTGCGATGGCGAAGCTTTTCGCCAGCGAAATGGCGGAACGAATTTGTTCCCACGCCATTCAAATTCACGGTGGCTATGGCTACGTTTCAGATTTCCCGGTGGAGCGCATTTACCGCGATGTGCGGGTCTGCCAAATCTACGAGGGCACCAGCGACATCCAGAAGATTTTGATCGGACGCGGGCTTGCGTCCGGTGCGCTTGCCAACTGATCGCGCCGTGGAATCGTCTCCAATTCACACTCTCCTGCCGTCATTCTCGCGAAGCGGGAATCCAGTGCGTAGTCCCCTGCGAAGCATCGAATATTTGCGCTTCGCGTGTTGCACCAACTGGATTCCCGCTTCGCGAGAATGACGGCAAAAAAGTTTTGCCAGCGTAATTTTTATGCCCAACCTTTCACCTATCGATTTCTACTTCGACTTCTCGTCCCCTTACGGCTATCTCGCCGCGGAAATGATTGAAGCGCTGGGCCAGCGTTGTGGCCGCACCGTGAACTGGCACCCGATGTTGCTCGGCGTGGTGTTCAAGACGACAGGCGGACAGCCACTGACCATGGCACCGATGAAGGGCCCGTATTCGGAGCGCGACATGCGGCGCAGCGCTGCGTTTTATGGCGTGCCTTTCAACATGCCGACCGTGTTCCCGATTGCCACGCAGAACCCGGCGCGCGCGGTGTTGTGGATGCAGCAGAAGCATCCTGCGCATGCCAAGAAATTTACGCTGGAGTTGTACCGCGCGTTCTTTCGCGGAGACCGTGACATCAGCAAACTTGACGTGGTGGGCGACATTGCGGCGAGCTTAGGATTCAGTGCAGACGAAGTCATCGCTGCCACACAAAGTGATGACATCAAGTACCAGCTCAAGGCGAACGTCGAAGCGGCAATTGCCAAAGGCGTGTTCGGAGCACCATTTTTCATCGTCGATGATGAGCAGTTCTGGGGTGCGGATCGTTTGCCAATGATGGAGCAATGGATCAATCGTGGCGGCTGGAGATACTAGGTTTTTGACGCAGATTTACGCTGATTTCACGCAGATGGCCGCAGATTTTTTTCCTTGTGAGCTTCCTGTTGGTATGACGGCTCGTTGGACAGCGAATCTGCGCAAATCTGCGGTAATCTGCGTCTAAGAAAACATTCACAACATGCCACTTCTCGAATCAAAGCTCAATCCACGCGACGTCGCAGTACTCGCCTCAACAAAAGCCATGCAAGCGCTGGTTGACGACCTGCGCGTCCAGCATGCAACAGCGGCACTCGGTGGCGGCGACGCGCCGCGCGCGAAGCACACGGCACGCGGCAAGCTGCTGCCGCGTGATCGCGTGAAGCAATTGCTTGATCCGGGCTCGCCGTTTCTCGAACTCTCGGCGCTCGCGGCGTACGAGATGTACAACAACGAGTCACCCGGCGCGGGCATCATCACTGGCGTCGGACGAGTGAGCGGACGCGAGTGCGTGATCGTTGCCAACGATGCCACGGTCAAGGGTGGCACCTACTATCCGTTGACCGTGAAGAAGCATTTGCGCGCGCAGGAAATCGCGGCGCAAAACAATTTGCCGTGCATTTATCTGGTTGATTCGGGCGGTGCCAACTTACCGAATCAGGACGAAGTGTTCCCGGATCGCGAGCATTTTGGCCGCATCTTTTTTAATCAGGCGACAATGAGCGCGCAGGGCATCGCGCAGATTGCTGTGGTCATGGGCTCATGCACGGCAGGTGGCGCGTACGTGCCTGCAATGAGTGATGAATCGATCATAGTCAAGAATCAGGGCACCATTTTTCTCGCGGGACCGCCGCTGGTGAAAGCTGCGACGGGTGAAGTCGTTACCGCGGAAGATTTGGGCGGTGGTGACGTACACACGCGGCTGTCTGGCGTTGCCGATCAGCTGGCTCAGAACGACGCGCACGCGTTGGGTCTGGCGCGGCAAGCGGTGGCTAATCTCAACACGGTGAAGCCATCGCAACTCGCGCTCACCGACAGCGTCGAGCCGCTCCATGACGCGCACGAACTCTACGGCGTAATCCCCGTGGATACGCGCAAACCGTTCGACGTGCGCGAAGTCATCGCCCGCATTGTTGACGGCAGCGATTTCGACGAATTCAAACCACGCTACGGCACCACGTTGGTCACCGGATTCGCACGCATCTACGGCATGCCGGTTGGCATCATCGCCAACAACGGCGTGCTTTTTTCTGAATCTGCTTTGAAGGGAACTCACTTCATCGAACTGTGCTGCCAGCGCAAGATTCCGCTCGTGTTCTTGCAGAACATCACCGGCTTTATGGTCGGTCGCAAATACGAAAACGAAGGCATTGCGCGTAACGGCGCGAAGATGGTGACCGCCGTGTCCTGCGCGCAGGTGCCGAAGTTCACCATCATCATCGGTGGCAGTTTTGGTGCCGGCAACTACGGCATGTGTGGCCGCGCGTTCGCGCCGCGATTCCTCTGGATGTGGCCCAACGCACGCATCAGCGTCATGGGCGGCGAGCAAGCGGCCAGCGTGCTATCCACCGTACGCCGCGACAATATTGAGGCCAAGGGTGGCGCGTGGTCGAAGGACGAAGAGGAAGCGTTCAAAGCGCCGATCCGTGACCAGTACGAACGCGAAGGTCATCCCTACTACGCGACGGCGCGACTGTGGGACGACGGCATTATTGACCCAGCGGATACGCGGCGGGTATTGGGTCTTGGTCTTTCCGCGAGTTTGAACGCTCCGATTCAGGAAACAAAATTCGGCGTGTTCCGGATGTAATGCAATGAACTCCCTGCCCCAAAAATCGCCCGCTGACTATTGGCGCATTGCGTCGGCCGCACTGGAAGCGGACAACCTTGATCGGCTTCGCGCGATGGACGATGCGGACGGTCTGTTATCCCTCAACCGCCTGACCCTCGGCAAGCAAATTCGGCAAGCTGCGGGGATTGAGAAAGCAAGCGAATTAGTTCACTTGAGCGCACTTTTTTCTTCTGCTTATGCACATGGTCGCCGTTAGTAGCCTAGTACAAGCGGCGTTCGACTTGCAGACGTTCTGCCTGTCGAAGCATTGGAATTTTTGTTTTATAGGTGGCATTGCGAATGCACGCTGGGGACAACCGCGCTACACCGAGGACGCCGATGTTTCGTTACTGACGGGGTTTGGCGAAGAAGAAGCATTTATCGACGCGTTGCTGAATCGGTTTCAACCGCGTCGACCTGACGCTAAAGAGTTTGCCATTCACTCACGCGTATTGCTGCTTCGCCATGAAAACGGCATTGGTCTTGACATTGGACTGGCTGGATTTCCGTACGAAGAAGCCACGGTCAATCGGGCAACACTGAGCGCCAGCAAGGATGATTTTGCGGAGTTACGAATATGTAGCGCCGAGGACTTTATTGTGTATAAGGCGTTCGCGGGACGAGACCACGACTGGTCGGACATCGAAGGCGTGTTGCAGCGACAGACGAAGCTAAATTTGGCAATTGTTCGACACGAGTTGCCTTGGTTGCTTGATACTAAAGATGACAATGGTGTTTCACTAGCGCGACTTGAAGCGCTGTTTAAGAGGTACAACCATGTCTGAGCCAAATCTGTCGACTTTGAAAATCGAACGCGACGCGCGCGGCGTTGTCATGATCGTACTAAATCGTCCGGAAGTGCATAACGCCTTTGACGAGGTGATGATTCGCGAAGTGATTGAATGCTTCCGTGACATGGGCGCAGATGACACGGTGCGGGTCATCATCATCGCCGCTGAAGGCAAAAGCTTTTGCGCGGGTGCCGACCTTAACTGGATGAAGCGCGCCTCGGAATACGACGAAGACCAGAACCGCGAAGACGCGGGCGAACTGGCGCTCATGCTGAACGCGATTTATGCGTGCCCGAAGCCTGTGATTGCGCGTGTACACGGCAATGCGTTTGGCGGTGGTGTGGGTGTGGTTGCAGCCGCGGACATTGCCGTGGGTGTTGCGGACGCGCATTTCTCGTTGTCAGAAGTCAAGCTCGGCATTATTCCCGCGGTGATCAGCCCCTACGTGATTGAAGCGATTGGTGCGCGCTATGCGCATCGTTACTTCATTTCGGCTGAACGTTTCTCCGGCGCTGAGGCCTTTCGCATCGGGTTGCTGCACGATCTGGCGTCGTCCGAGGAAGCGATGGATGAACAGATCGCAACGCTCTGCACGGCCCTGCTTGCCAATGGACCAAAGGCGATTGAGTCCGCTAAGAATCTTATTCAGGCAGTGTCTCAAAAATCGATTGATGACGAATTGATGGAGGACACTATCGAGCGCATTGCTCAGATCCGCTCTACCGCTGAGGCGAAGGAAGGTATCAACGCGTTCCTCGAAAAACGCAAACCGTCGTGGGTGCGAGAGTAGTTTTTGACGCAGATTACACAGATTTCGCAGATGAACGCAGATTACCCATTCGCAAAACTGACCGAGCGCATTATCGCCGCTGCGTATAGCGTTCACAACACGTTGGGCGCGGAATTTCTAGAATCTGTGTACACAAATGCTTTGCAAATGGAGCTCCGGCTGACGGGCTTGGACGCGGCACTCGAAGTGCCGATTATTGTTCGCTATCGTGAGTATGTTGTGGGCGAATTTAGGGCGGACATGATCGTCTCGAACGAAGTCATTGTCGAGATAAAAGCCGTCACTGCGTTGACGTCGATTCACGACGCTCAGCTGGTCAACTATTTAATTGCAACAGGTAGGTCAATCGGCCTTCTGATCAACTTCGGTCGCAGCGTGCAAGTCAGGCGAAAGATCTATTCAAAAAATCTGCGTGAATCTGCGAAATCTGCGAAATCTGCGTAATCTGCGTAATCTGCGTAATTTGCGTAATTTGCGTCAAAAAAGCCATGTTTACAAAAATCCTAATCGCCAATCGCGGCGAAATCGCTGTTCGTGTCGCGCGTACTGCGCGGCGCATGGGTATTCAAACCGTCGCCGTATTTTCAGACGCGGATCGCAACGCGATGCATGTCGCGGCTTGCGACGAGGCACATTACATCGGTGGCTCGGCACCTCGCGATTCGTATTTGCGTGGTGACAAGGTGCTCGAAGTCGCGAAGCGCACGGGGGCGCAAGCCATTCATCCGGGCTACGGTTTTCTCTCGGAGAATGCTGCCTTCGCGCTGCAATGCGCTGACGCGGGCATCGTTTTCATCGGGCCACCACCCGCGGCCATTGAAGCAATGGGGCTCAAGGCCGAGTCGAAGCGGCTCATGGAAAAAGCCAACGTGCCACTGGTGCCTGGTTATCACGGCGCCGATCAAACTGAGGCGCTGCTCATCGCCGAGGCGATGCGCATCAGCTTCCCCGTGCTCATCAAGGCAAGCGCGGGCGGTGGTGGCAAGGGCATGAAAGTCGCCGAATCTGAAGGTGAATTTGTGGCGGCACTTGCCTCGGCCAAACGCGAGGCCAAAAATTCTTTCGGTGATGACAACGTGCTCATTGAGCGCTATCTGCAAAGGCCGCGCCACATCGAAATTCAGGTGTTCGCGGATGAGCTTGGTCACTGTGTGTATCTGTTTGAGCGTGACTGCTCATTGCAGCGTCGTCATCAGAAAGTGATTGAAGAAGCACCTGCTCCAGGCATGACCGAAGCCCGTCGCCGTCAGATGGGCGAAGCGGCCGTCGCTGCGGCCAAAGCGGTGGGTTACGTGGGTGCGGGCACGGTCGAATTCATCGCCGAGCATGATTTCACGACCTCGGGCCGTTTCTATTTCATGGAGATGAACACGCGGTTGCAGGTTGAGCATCCGGTGACCGAGATGATTACCGGACTTGATCTCGTTGAATGGCAATTGCGCGTTGCGTCAGGCGAACGCTTGCCGAAGTTGCAGGACGAATTGCATATCAACGGCCATGCGTTCGAGGCGCGGGTTTACGCCGAAAATCCGCGCAATCAGTTCCTACCTGCACTCGGCCCGATCAACCTGTTGCGCACGCCTGCCGTGAACGCCGACGTGCGCATCGACACCGGTGTGCGCGAGGGCGACGCCATCACGCCTAACTACGATCCGATGATTGCCAAGCTCATCGTACATGGCGAAAACCGCGAACAGGCGTTGCAGCGGCTGGCGCTGGCGCTCGACGAGTATGCGGTGGTGGGGTTCACTAACAACGTCGAGTTTTTGCAACGCGTGGCGCGACATCCGTCATTTGCCGCGAGCGACATCGATACCGGGTTTATCGCGCGGCATGCGAGCGATTTACTGCCGCCGTTGCCCGCTCCTTCTGATTTGGCATTGGCGGCGTGCGCGCTGGTTGAATGGTCTACGGCGCGCGATGTAAGTCGCGCTGCTGCACGAGCAGCCGGTGAGCCGTCCTCGCCGTGGGCGCTCGCCGATGCGTTCTGGCCGAATCAACCGGACAGCGGTGTTGATTTTGAGTATTCACAGGGCAGCGAGCACTTCAGCGTCAGCGTGATCTCGCAAGGCAATGGATTCTTGCTGCGCCTACCAAACAGCACCCCGTGCGCTGTCGCAGAAATTGACGGTGAACGCATTACGCTCACGCTCGGTGAAGCACAGTGCAAAGCACGCGTGCTACGGTCGGGCATGCATCGCGTCGTGCTGCTCGCGGGCGAACGTTTCGAGTTCGACGCGGTAGATCGTTATGCACCGCCCGAAATTGATGAAGGCCACGGCGGTCATCTAACTGCGCCCATGCCCGGCTCAGTGGTGAGCGTGCTCGTGAATATCGGCGACGTCGTGAAAAAAGGGCAGCCGCTCATCATCATGGAAGCCATGAAGATGGAGCACACCATCGTCGCGCCTTTGGACGGCGTGGTGGAGGCCATTTATTTCGCCGCCAAAGAACAAGTCAAGGAGGGCGCAGAACTGGTCGCATTGATCGCAACTGAGCTCGCCAATGGGGTCTCTGCAAACGCATGAAGATTCTCGTTCAATCCACTGGCCTCGACATTGTTCCGGGCATCATCGCCGAGCTGAAAAAGCGTCAGCCTGACTGGCAATACTTTGCGTGGCCGACCGACGAGCCTTGCGACTATGTGGTCGGCTGGAAGCCGCCTGCGGAGCTGTTTGCCAAGCAACCCGGCCTGAAAGCCGTCTTCAATTACGGCGCGGGTGTCGACGCGGTGCTGGCGATGGGCGCGGTGCCTGCGGGCATGCCGATCATCCGGCTAGAAGATGCCGGCATGGCGCAGCAGATGGCGGAGTACGCCATTTACGGCGTGATTCATCATCATCGAAACATGCGCATTTATCACGCGCAGCAACGGGACAAGCACTGGCAGCAGCACGAGGATCGCGGCAACGTGCGCCGCCCGACGGTGGGCGTGATGGGGCTGGGGGAAATGGGTGGTACGGTGGCTATGCGCCTCACTAATTTTGGCTACAGCGTGCGTGGCTGGTCGCGCACGAAACACGTGATTGCCGGTGTTGAAACGTTCGCCGGACAGGACGCACTGCCGACGTTTCTATCCGGTTGTGATGTGCTGTTCACGGTGTTGCCGCTGACGGCGTCGACGCTGGGTGTGCTCAACGCGGCCACGCTCGCCCATCTGCCGCGCGGTGCGTTCATCATCAACGGCGGTCGCGGCGGTTTGATCGTGGACGCGGACCTGATCGCGGCGCTGGAAAGCGGGCACATCGTTGGTGCGATGCTCGATGTGTTCCATGAAGAGCCGCTGCCGAAGGATCATGCGTACTGGTCGCACCCGAACGTGGTCGTTACGCCACATATCGCCGCGACCACGCCGATCAAGGATGCCTGTGCTCAGGTTGTCGCCAAGATCGCGGCACTGGAGCGCGGCGAGCTTGTGTCTGGCGTCGTCGACCCCAACGTGGGCTACTGAGGCAATATGAAATACCCCAAGCACGTCAACATCGTCGAAGTTGGTGCTCGTGACGGCCTGCAAAATGAGCAGCAGGACGTACCGGCATCAGTCAAGATTGAGCTGATCAACCGCCTAAGTGAGGCCGGATTTCGCAATGTCGAATCCGGCTCGTTCGTGTCGCCGAAATGGGTGCCGCAGATGGCAACCTCTAAGGAAGTGATGGCGGGCATTGCTCGGAAGCCAGGCGTGATTTATTCGGTACTGACGCCGAATATGAAAGGCTTTGAAGTTGCGCTGGCGGCGCGGGCTGATGAAGTCGTCATTTTCGGCGCGGCGTCGGAGGCGTTTTCGCAGAAGAACATCAATTGTTCGATTGCTGAGAGCATCGAGCGATTTCGCCCTGTTGCTGAGGCCGCGAAGGCGCACGGTATGCGTGTGCGCGCGGCAGTGTCTTGCGCGCTCGGTTGTCCGTATCAGGGCGAGGTTTCGATTGAATCGGTTGTTGATTGCGTGCGGCGTTTCGCTGACCTCGGCTGCGACGATATCGGCATCGCTGACACCATTGGTATCGGCACACCTGCACGTGCATCGGCGGTGTTTGAGGCGGCGGCGAAAGCGTTTCCACTGAACCAGATTTCCGGCCACTTTCACGACACGTATGGTCAGGCTTGTGCGAACGTGTTGGCTTGCCTCGAACTGGGCGTGAGCACGTTCGACACGTCGGTGGCCGGGCTCGGCGGCTGCCCGTACGCGAAGGGCGCAACCGGCAACGTGGCGACGGAGGACGTGCTCTACATGCTGCACGGCATGGGCATCACAACCGGCGTCGACCTCGACCGGGTGTGTGACGCCGGGCAATTTATTTCGCAGGCGCTTGGCCGTGCACCGCTCTCGCGCGTGAACCGGGCGCTGGTTGCGAAACGCGCAGCGTAGGGCAATCGATTGGTGTGGATCGACAGCCACTGCCATCTCGATTCGCCTGAGTTCGATGCTGACCGCGATGCGGTGGTCGAGCAGTCGCGTGCAGCGGGTGTCGTGGCCATCGTCAATCTTCCCGGCCACGTCGATCACTTCGCGCAAGCCAAAGCCACTGGTGAGCGTTACGGCTGCCTCACCGGCTATGGAATTCATCCGATGTGGGTGGCGGGGCCGTGTGCCACTTCAAAACGCGAAGACGTCGCAACGTTGCGGGTGTGGGCCGAGCGTGAAAAGCCAGAATTGATTGGCGAAATCGGCCTCGATTTTTTCATCCCTAACTTCAATCAGCCCGAGCAAGAATGGTTTTTCTCCGAGCAGTTAAAGATCGCGCGGGACTTCGATTTACCAGTCTCGCTGCATGTGCGCCGCAGTCAGGATCAGATCCTCAAACATTTGCGACGCATCAAAGTGCGCGGCGGCTTTGCCCATGCCTTCAACGGCAGCGCACAACAGGCGGCTGAGTTCGTGAAACTCGGTTTCTGCCTGGGCTTTGGCGGGACGGCGACGTTTCCGCAGGCGCTACGTGTGCGCGCGCTGCTGCGCGATGTGCCGATGTCGCACATCGTCGTTGAAACCGATGCGCCGGATATTCCGCCTAGCTTTCTTGGGACGATGGGCTCAGGCGCGCGCAACAGCCCCGCTTGTTTGCCGCAGATAGGCGAATTGTTGGCGCAGGTGCGCGGGATGTCAGCCGAGACGTTCGCGGCGCTCACCACGGCGAACGTGCGTCGAGTACTGTTGCGGGGATAATGGGGCATGAGCTTTCGTCGTCTACACATTCCCGGTACGCGTGCAGCCGCGCCGTCCGCTACGATTAATACGCCCTGCGTCCAGGTTTGCGTCATTGACGAACACGGCTTGTGCGTGGGATGCGCCCGCACGATGGACGAAATTGCCGGTTGGGGGGCGTTTTCTGCTGAACAGCGTGACGCGGTGATGTTGACGCTACCAGCGCGGCGCGCTTTAAAACCCTCGCCGGACTAAGCCACAGCTTTTCCGCGAAAGGCGCAATTGCATTGGGTCTAGCGTTCGGATTTATATAAAGTCGACAAGGGGGTATTTTTAACCACTTCACCCCGGCTGAAAAGCATTTTCGGCAGAAAGTTGATGCCTGCTCCGCACGCCCGTGCGGGTTTTTCGCGACCACCTATCGAATCCTTTGACGTTGCCAGGGGCTCCTAAACCCAGTCCCGACGCGCAAATGACCCAGTTATTTGTTTACACGCCCAGAGTGCTCAAATTTTCCCTGCGAGCGTAGTCATGACCCCAGAGCCCAGCCGCATGAGGGCTTGCACCGGCGGCGACAGCTGCCGCGCGCCGAGGCTGCGCGCGGTTTGCGCGTGGCTGGCTTCATCGCGCTTCATCTGCTCCACAATGGCGCGGCTGGGCGCGTCGGAGGCAGGTAGTCGATCCAGATGCGAGGCAAGATGCGCTTCGACCTGTTCCTCCGTGGCTTGCAGGAAACCTAACGAGGTTTTGTCGCCCATGGCGCCCGCTACAGCGCCCAGCACGAATGCGCCGGCGTACCAAAACGGATCGAGTATGCTGGTGCGTCCACCGAGCGCGTGAACGCGCTCTCGGGTCCACGCGAGGTGATCGAGCTCTTCGTCGGCAGCGTGACTCAACTTTTCACGCAGCGCCGGAGAACGCGACACCAGCGCCTGACCTTGATACAACGCCTGGGCGGCCACCTCGCCCGCGTGGTTGACGCGCATCAGTGCAATCGACACCATGCGATCCGTGTCGCTCATTGGCTCCGCCTGCACTTGCACTTGCACTTGCGCAGCAGGATTTAGCCGCCTCGGCTGTGCCACGCCAGAAAGCGTCTTTGCGGCACGATCAAACGCAAGCACCCAACGATCCATAAACATCACCCAATCGATTACGGTCCAGTATTCTGCCAAATAAAAAAAAGGCACCGAAGTGCCCTTTTTCGTTTCAATCCGCGTTCGGTTAGAACCGATGAATGATGCCCACCGCAGGTGTATTTAATTTGCCATTGGTTTCGTTTTTCATGCTTGAGTAGTACGCGTAAAACTGCGTGCGCTTCGAGAATGAATAGTCGTAGACGAGCGAGACGTGCTTGCCGCCACCGTTTGACCAGTTGTTTCGAAGTGTTGTAAGCGTTGGTACAGACAAACCGACCGGTGGCAGGTAAGCCCAAGCGGCACCATTGTCACGTTGGCTGTACTGCAAACCAACGTTGTGTGCGCCCAACGGCACCTGAACTGCCACGTCAAAGTATTTAGCTTTGAGGGCACCCGATGCTAATTTGTACTTCGACACTTCATACGAACCGTCGATACGAGCAACACCGAAGTTGTAGCGACCGTAACCGCGCAGCGCTGTTTGATCGTGCGTACCCGTTGCTACGCCAGCCAGACCGCCGAAGTCCTTGTGCAGTGCGTAAGTCAAACCGAGCGTTACCGGACCATTAGAGTAAATAGCTGCCGTGTCCCACAGCTTCGCCTTCGGCGAAGTTGCGATTTCTTCGATCAACGAATACATCGTACGCACGGTAAAGCCGCTCATGTTCGGCGTTGCGTAGCTGATGGCATTGGCCGCACGAGCATCGAAATTGCCCTGGTTGTTAGCGCCAGAAACGCCACCACGACCGTAGTTTGTGAACAGCTGATTGAACGCAAAGCCAGGACCGCCCGACACACCGTTGTTACGGTTTTGTGCGCCGGTCGAGCCGATGTTTTGATGGGCAAGACCGAGTACGTCGTCGTACGGTGTCAAGCCGTAGCCGATTTTGACTTCGCCAAAACCGCCGCCGAGGCCAACCCACGCTTCGCGACCGAACATCACGCCACCACCGAGGGTGCCGTCGTCAGAGCCAAAGCTGTTCTCAAGCTGGAAATGGGCGTACATGCCACCGCCTAGCTCCTCACGACCACGGAAACCGAAGCGTGAAGAGTTGGCAGTCATGCGATTGAGCGTAGAACTGGTGGGCGTCATACCAACAATATTGCCGCCCTGCGAACCGCGATTGGATTCGATGGATGTGTTGATGTAGCCGTACAGCGTAACGTTGGCCGTCTGCGCTGAGGCAGCGACTGAGCCTACGATGGCCGCAACCGCGAGGGCTGCTTTGGTGAGTTTCATGAGGGCTCCGAGAGAAGAGATTGGAATGCGAAACGGGGAAGCGTTAACTTCCCCGTTTTAGTGCAATTCGGCTTAGAAACGGTGGCGAATGCCAACGCCAAAGGCGCTGCACTTTTGACCCTTAACCGTACAGGTGTTTGCAGCCGTATTGCCGTCAAACACGTTCACCAATCCGTTGTTCTTGGCTTGACCGGCAAATGCGTACGCAGTCGTGCGCTTGGACAAATCGTTTTCCGCGATCAGGCCGAATGTATTGGCCTTGTTGCTTCCGTTTTTTGCTTGACCGTACTGAGCGGCAATACGCGACGCGCCGAAAGGCACCGTCAGACTAACCACTGGCACTTTGGTCTTGGAACCGGTTTCAGACTTGTTTTCCATGTACGTACCGCCAAGGTACGCTACGCCGAAGTTGTAGGTCGCGCCTACGATGAATTGCTTGTTGGACGCGGTGCCTAACGCGTTTTTCTGATCACTAAACCCAACGCCAGCATAGATCGGGCCGTTTTTGTACTCGGCATTGACGCCGAATGTACGACCGCGATTAGTACCGCCCGCCACTTCGCCCAGCGCCCAAGCTGCGCGCATAGTGAAACCGCCCATGTTAGGCGTGATGTACTGGACCTGGTTGTCTTGACGCAGCGTATTGGCGTAGAACTGCCCGAGGTTGGCCACAGCCGAAAATCCGGTCAAACCGCCGCCGAACGTGTCATCGCTGTTCAGCTGAACCCAAAAGTTAGGCGAGTAGTCGCGACCAACCTGAACTTGACCGAAGCCACCGTTCAAACCCACAAACGCGCGACGACCGAACAAACGACCACCTTGCTGGAGACCGCCAGTAGAACTGTCAAAGCCATTTTCCAGATTAAAAATCGCGTTCATGCCGCCACCAAGCGACTCAGAGCCGCGAAGGCCCCAGCGCGAGCCCGACAAACCGCCTGCGTTCAATACCGTGACGTTGGAGCTGGGCGTCGCGCCTTGGGCACTCACGCGCTCGCTCGCCAAATACGTGTCAACAACGCCGTAAAGCGTTACGTTTGCTGTCTGCGCAGACGCTGCGCCTGCGGCCACAGCGCTCACTGCGAGGGCAACGAGTTTCTTGTTCATAGTCAGTCTCTCCTCAGATATAGACGGTCATTGCGGCTTCAAATAACACCGCATTAACAATTTTTCTTCCGACGTAAATTCGGAAGCTGCTTTAATTCTGCCAAATTCCGCGGAATCGTCCAACCTTATCGTTCGATGCAGGCAACCTGACCGGCATGTTCGTGTTGTCAAATTGCAACAGCCGTGTTAGCTATGCTGTGCTTGTCTGGGTAGTCGTTGTTATGCGACGCGGAATTTGCAAATCTTTGATTTAAAAAGCATTAATGATTGACTTACTGCTTGTGGCGTGTTCGTGCTTCGCACTTGGGCTTATTGCCTGTACCGCGATTGCGCGGCGGTGGATAACATCGCCTTTGAGCCATCCAAGTGAGCGTTCACTTCATACCATCCCAATCCCAAGAGGCGGTGGGTTGGGCGTGGCCGTAGCCATCCTGTTCGGCTTGGTCTGGCAAGGTGCGCCATTCGCGCTCATCACAGCAGTATTTGTCGTCTGGACGGTCTCCGCCTGGGACGACTGGCTCGGCGCCTCGCCACAACTGCGCCTGAGCGTACACGCGCTTGCCGCGACCAGCGTCGTCCTGTACTGGGCACCGCAACTCTCTCCGATTTCGGCGGTTTTTGCAGTATTTGTGTTGATCTGGGCGCTAAATTTGTTCAACTTCATGGACGGCTCGGACGGCCTGGCCGCATCGACCGCGCTTCTTGGCGCATTAGCGCTGGCCGGACTGGCGGCGAGCGCAGCGCCGTCACAAGGTGCGACTATGCTCGCGGCGATCAGTGTCATCGTGGCAGCGGCTGCGGCAGGTTTTCTTTGTTACAACGTGCCGCCTGCGCGCATGTTTATGGGCGACGGCGGATCCACCATTCTTGGCTTGACATTGGCAGCGGTGTGCTTAAAGGGATCAGTTGACGGTATATGGCCCATGGCCGCAGCCGCAACCGTGTTCATGCCATTTTGGGCTGACGCGACTTACACGTTAATTCGCCGCGTCGCCGCTCGTCACAGTCCCTTCAGCCCGCATCGCGAACACCTGTATCAACGCTTGGCGTTGGCGGGGCTGGGTCACCGCGGCGTTTTATTCTGGATAATCGGCTGGAACGTGCTGTCGGTTATCGTGGCGTATCTATTACGCGATCTCCACCCTCAGGCAGGGTTAGCTTTTGCGGGCGCTTATGCCGCGTTCTACCTTGCGTTCACGGAATGGACGCTGCGCAAACAGCCCAATCTACTGATGAATCCGCGCGCAATACTCGCGCTACTCTACGACGTGAGCGCTGCGGCGACTGCGTGGGCGCTGCTGTTCTGGGCGCGTTTCAACTTCAACATTGATGCCTCAGAGTTCACGGCGCGCGATGTAGCGCGAAGTCTCGCGTTCGTCGTGCCGGTGCATGCCGCTGTGTTCGTGGGTATGGGGCTCTATCAGGGTCTGTGGCGTTTTGCCAGCATGGCGGATCTTCGCCGCATCGTGCTTGGCGCGTTCATCGCCGCAGCAGGCACGGCGGTGCTTTTTGCGCTTGTTCGCCCGGATAGCTTTATTCGACCGCGCTCCGTGTTGTTGTTGCAACCGGCGTTACTGATTTTGTTGATGGGTGGCGCGCGGTTCGCCTATCGAAGCTGGCGCGAACACCGACTGTATGGCCTTGCGGCGGCGAAGGGCGAACCGGTCCTGGTGCTCGGTGCGGGCGCGGCAGGCGCGCGGCTTGTCAGCGAACTTGCCAAGTCCGAGACATGGCACGTGGTCGCACTGCTTGACGATGACGTTGCCAAAGTCGGCGCGCGGGTACACGACACACCCGTGGTCGGCAAGCTTTCCCAAACGCAGTCGGTTGCCAAGCGCTTCGGCGCGCGACACGCCATCATCGCCATGCCGAACGCGAATCATGAGGCGAGGCGACGTGCCGTCGCATTGGCGGCAGAGGCCGGTCTGACCGCGCTCACCGTTCCGTCATACGACGAATTGCTGTCCGAGGAGTCTCCGCTCGCGAAACTTCGCGACATTGAGCTTGAAGATTTGCTCGGCCGCGATCCCATCACGTTGAACACCAAGGGGCTGGAAAACTGGCTGTCGGGCAGCACCGTTCTGATTACCGGGGCGGGTGGTTCTATTGGCACGGAGCTGTGTAACCAGGTCGCACGTTTTCATCCCGGGCGATTGATCATGGTCGACATTTCGGAATTCGCGTCGCACGTCATCAGCGAACACATGGCCACGCGCCTGCCGCGTGAACGCATGGAGGTTTATGTTGGCGACGCGCGCAGTCGTACCCGAATGAAGGAAATTTTTGATCGTGAACGTCCGGCAGTTGTGTTTCACGCGGCCGCATACAAGCATGTGCCGCTGACTGAATCCGTCAACGCGTGGGAAGCCGTTCGCAACAACGTCCTGGGAACGCTGGTCGTCGCGGAATGCGCACGTGAAGTGGGAACGGAGAAATTTGTGCTGGTATCGACAGACAAGGCGGTTCGTCCATCGAGCATTATGGGTGCCAGTAAGCGGCTTGCTGAAATTGCGATCCTTAGTCTGCCTGAAACTCCGACCCAATTCGTCGGCGTCAGATTTGGCAATGTGTTGGGCAGCAACGGCAGCGTCATTCCCAAATTTCGCGAGCAAATTGCAGCGGGTGGCCCAGTGACTGTGACGCATATTGAAATGACTCGCTACTTCATGTCCATCCCCGAAGCAGCGCAACTGGTGGTGCAAGCCGGATTAATGGGAAAGGCGCGCTCGCTGTATGTGCTCAACATGGGTGAACCTGTTCGCATTATTGAGTTGGCGCAGGAGTTGATTCGTCTGGCTAAGGGCACCGTCAATTCGGTACCGATTATTTTTACCGGACTGCGTCCTGGCGAAAAAATGCACGAGGAACTCACCGGTGATGGCGAACGCTTCGTTGCCACTGAGCATGCAAAAGTGCGACGCGTGCTTACCGAAAGTGAAGTCGCCATTGACTTGCAAGCACTCGTTGCGTGGCTGAAACAGCCGTCCCCTCAGGACGTGAGAGCAGAACTCAAGCGTTGGATCGTCGACTTCAATCCGCCTGCCGCGCAAGCAAACGGGCATACGTACCCGGTTGCCGCACAAGCGTAGCGTGAGTGCCGCGCTCCACGACGCGGCCGGAGTCGAACACAAAAATTTCATCAGCATTGCGGATTGTGCTCAGACGATGTGCAACCTGAATCACCGTATGCGTAGGCCCGAGAATCCCCAGCGTGTCATGCACGAGGCGCTCCGATTCCGAATCGAGCGCGGATGTCGCCTCATCAAACAGCACAATCGGCGCGCCTTTGTAAAGCGCCCGGGCGATGGAGATGCGCTGTCGCTGCCCACCCGAGAGCAGGCTGCCGCCCTCGCCGACCATTGCCGAATAGCCCCCGGGCAACGTCTCGATAAACGCAACCGCACCGGCAGCTTGCGCCGCCCACTCAACTCGCGACTGATCGACTGTGCTGTCGACGCTGCCGAACGCGATATTGGCCGCGACGGAATCGTTGATGAGCAAAACGTCTTGCGCTACGAGTGAGATGTTGTCGCGCAAAGTCTGCAAGCCAATGGACTTAAGGCTATGACCGTCGACGCTTATCTCGCCACTTTGCGGCTCATAGAAACCTGCGAGCAAGGCTATAGCTGTCGATTTACCGCTGCCCGAAGCACCGACGAAGGCGACGTGTCGCCCTGCCGCGATCTCAAACGAAACATCCACCAGTGCATCAGCATCGCGACCTGCGTAGCGCGCGGTGATCGAGTCAAACGTTACGTTGCCCTTCAGTGCCGTCTTGGCGTTAGCCGCCAAAGCAGATTCGGCGGGCTCATCGATCACAGCAAACAAGCTCGCCGCCGCAGCCAGTCCGCGCTGGAGCACCGAATTGATCGCAGACAAACTTTTCAATGGCGGCAATAGCGAAAGCAACGCGGTAAAAAAAACAAAAAAATCGCCCGCGGTCAATGCACCACGCTGCCCCTCGCTGATGGCCATCGCCACGATGCCAGCAATCGCCAGCGACACGACGAGATGCATGAGTGGCGCGCTTGCAGCGTTAGCGGTTTCCTGCTTCATGATCGTGCGACGGACTCGATTGGCGCGTTCCGCAAACGCTTTAGATATCTGCGCAAACGCGCCGTAGACTTTGATCGAACGCTGATTGCTAAGTCCCTCATCGGTGAAGCGCGACAGTTCGCCCATTTGCGACTGCAACGCGACGCTGGCGGCGCGTAGGCGTTTCGTCAAAAAGCGCACAACGACCGCGACGATGGGTGCTACGACGAACACGCCCAGCGTCAGCTTCCAACTGATCGCCGCCATCAACACCAGCGCAACGATGAGTTTGAGCGAATCCTGAACCAATGTAGTCAGCGCCTGACTGGTCACCGCCCCAATTTGCTGCGTGTCAAAAGTGATTTTTGATGTCAGTTCAGCAGCGGCGTTGCGATCAAAAAAACTGACCGGTAAACGCAGCAAATGCGCAAACGTAATTTGTCGCAAATCGAACACCACTCGACTGGACACCCAGTGCAGCGCAAGATCGCCCAAAAAGTTCGCTGCGCCGCGCAACGTAAAAATCGCGACCAGCAAGAATGGGAACCACAGAATCGGCAACGCGTCAAGCACACTAGATAACCATGCAAACACGGCCGACTGCGATAGCGCACTCTGCGCGGGCATCATGGCCACGCCCTGCGTCACCGCAGCCACAGTCTTTTCAGAGACAAATGCGCGATCCAGAATGCGCGAAAAAGCAATCGTAATGACCGGCTCAATCAGCGAAACAAGCGCCAACATGACCATGCCCGCGATCAGTCGCCCACGGTAAGGCTTGGCATAGCGGAGAAGTCGTTTGTATCGTTGGAAGTCAGTCACCATGGATAAATTGTTGCACGGCCCCTGCTAAACTCCCACCCTAAGCAAGGTGCTCCACGCGTGTTTCAACACGCAGACGAGTGAAACGGGAAAACAGTGCGTCAGCTTTTTTGACCATTCTGTTGCTGCCCCCGCAACGGTAAATCGCATCAACGCAGGTTGCATCGGCCACTGAAACGCAAAGTTTTGGGAAGGCGCAGACCAAAGTGCGGCGATAAGTCCGGAGACCGGCCCTGCTTACCCGTTGCCCGCCTCAGGCGACGGATTCAATGCTGGCGGTGCGGGGATGCACGGCGAAGCGAACGCTGCTTGCCGACGTTTTCTCCGGTATTTGCTGCGCTCCCTTTTCCTTGTCCATATCCGCCCATTCAGCAGCATCAGTTTGCCGAGCGGAGGGCTTGGTTCTTAAAGGTTTGAAATGCAGTATTTAATTGGCTCGCGACCGAGCACTCCCGTCTCTTTTTCATCGAAGTTGATTGTGACGGCAATGGCCGCGACAGGATGCGTGTTCAGCGCAACCACTTTTGCCCAAACCACCCCGACTTCGGCGTCAAAAGTTGACGCCGTTGTCGTCACAAGCACCCGCACCCCCACCCGTGTCGACGAAGCCTTGGGCGACGTCACCGTCATTGACCGTGGCCAGATTGAGCAATCAGCCGGCAAGACATTGGCCGAACTATTGGGTCAACAGGCTGGCGTGCAGTTCTGGTCCAGTGGCGGTCTTGGCAAAGCGAGTTCCGTATCGCTGCGCGGCCTTGAAGCGCGGCATACGTTGTTGCTGATCGACGGCGTGCGCTACAGCTCAGCCACGGTCGGCACACCCACCTGGGAAAACATCCCGCTCGAATCCATCGAGCGCATCGAGATCGTACGCGGGCCGTTGTCCGGTTTGTACGGCAGTGATGCGGTCGGCGGCGTGATTCAGATTTTCACGCGACGCGGCAAAGACGGCGTGCGTGGCAATGCCGTCGCAACCGTCGGCTCGAAACGCTTTGGTCAACTCGGCGGCGGCTTGAGCTTTGGTCAGGGTGCGTTTGATGGTTCCGTTCAGGTGCAGCGAACCGAGAACCGCGGCTTCTCAGCCACCAATAGCCACGTGCCGTTCGGCAGCTACAACGCAGACAACGACGGCTTTCGCCAGAACAGTGGCAGCGCGCAACTCGGCTGGAAAATCGGCGGTGGCTGGCGCGCAGATGCGCGCGTGCTGCAATCGGATGGCATCACGCAATACGACGATGGCCCCGGCGCAGACGCCAAAGCAAAGCTGCGTACGCAGATCGCTTCAATCAACGTGGGCGGACCGGTCACTGCGATTTGGCAATCCAACCTGCGAGTGGCGCGTTCAGCCGACGACTACATCACGCTCGCAACCGCCTCCCCGTTCAGCGACCTTGGCAAAATCGGCACGGTGCAAGACCAGCTGGCGTGGGAAAACACCGTTGCCACCCCACTGGGCGCAGCGGTTGTCATCGTCGAGCAAACCAAACAAAAAGTCAGTCGCCCCGGCGTGCCGTTTTCAGTGTCTGATCGCGACATTACGGGCGTTGCAGCGGGCCTGAACGGTCAAGCGGGTGCGCACCATTGGCAAGCGAATTTGCGCCATGACAGCAACTCCCAATTCGGCTCGCAGACTACCGGCACCGCCGCGTACGGCTATGACGTCACCGCCGCATGGCGCTTCGGCGCGTCGTACGGCACCAGCTTCGTCGCACCGAACTTCAACCAGCTTTACTTCCCTAACTTTGGCAATCCAAAACTGCTCCCCGAAGCAGGCAAACAATCCGAGGTCAACATTCGCTGGCTCGGCATAAACCAGCAGGCGCGCGTTGCTTATTTCGATAGCCGAATTCGCGGCTACATCTCCAGCGGGCCGCTGCCCGTCAACATTCCGCGTACCCGCATCGATGGCCTGACCGCGAGCTATGAAGCACGTATCGCCAATGTCACGCTGGCTGCAAGCGTCGATCACGTCAATCCACGCAATGACACCAGCGGCTCAACAAGCTACGGCAAATTGCTGCCGCGACGCGTCAAGGACTCGGCCAAACTGGGCGTGGACGTCGACCTGGGCGCGTGGCGTTTGGGCGGATCGGTAGTGGCGTTCAGCGAGCGTTTCGACAACGCGGCGAACACCACGCGATTGCCCGGTTTCGCCACGCTCGATTTGCGCGCCGATTGGCGGTTCGCGAAGGAATGGTCGGTGAATCTACGCCTCAACAACGTCACCGAAAAAAAGTACGAAACCGTCTACGGCTACAACCAGCCGGGACGCGAGGCCTACCTGACGCTGCGTTACAGCGGGTTTTAGACGATAGCGAGCGATGCGCAATGCTTCATCACGAAGTCACGCCGTGAATGGCACGCGCCGCACGCGCACGCTAGTCACCCTCCTCGGCGTGTGCGCTGTCGCGATCATCAACCCGGTTGCCGCACAGCCAACCGGGACAATCGCCCTCCGCGATGATCGCAATGTCGCACTGAGCTTTGCCGCGTCGCCTCAACGCGTCATCAGCCTCGTTCCGTCCGTCACTGAAAGTGTCTGCGTACTGGGCGCGTGCAAGCGTCTGGTCGGTACCGACCAATTCTCAAACACACCGGCAGAAGTGCGCGCGCTGCCGAAGTTGGGCGGGCTGGATGATGCGCAAGTCGAACGAATCGTTTCGCTCAAACCGGATGTCGTGCTCGCGACAAAATCTGCCCGCGTCGTCGAACGACTGGAATCACTCGGCGTCAAGGTCGTCGTGCTGCAATCGGACAGCCATGCCGACGTAAGGCGCACGCTGACGCTGCTGGCGAAGCTGTTCAGTACGCCCGATCAGGCGAACCGCGTGTGGAACCGGATCGAGCGCGACACCGTGCTTGCAGCCTCTAAAGTGCCGCAAGTGTTACGCGGCAAAAAGGTTTACTTCGAAATCTCGTCGGAGCCTTACGCAGCGGGTGCCGCCTCATTTATCGGTGAAACGCTGACGCGGCTTGGCATGGGCAACATCGCGCCGCCCGAGCTGGGGTCGTTCCCAAAATTGAACCCCGAGTTCATTGTTCGCGCTCGGCCTGATGTCATCATGGCAGCGGATCGGCAACTTAGGTCGATGGCCAGCCGCCCCGGTTGGTCGGGTCTAGCAGCGCTTGAGGGTCGGAGCTGCGGCTTTGCAACCGAGCGCTACGAGTTGCTGATTCGCCCCGGCCCGCGCATGGGCGAAGCTGCGATGGTGATTGCCGATTGTCTTGCCGGTTTGCGCGCACAGCCCCTGCGATGAACAAGACATCGTCAGCCAAATCCGTTCGCCCTGAGCGTAGCGAAGGGTCTGACAGAGCGCGGCGATCAAACCCTTCGCTACGCTCAGGGCGAACGGGGACGGACTTCACGCTGAACGAAGCATCGCGCGATGCATCAAGACGCAAAACGCTAGCGATCAGCTTGCTCGTTGCAGCCATCGTATTCACGGCATTCGGCCTCGCGGTAGGCAGTGAAGGCTTCTCGTTGTCACAGTTGGCCGCTGACCTCGCAGGCGACGATGCGTCGCTGATTCTCGGCCAGATTCGCGCGCCGCGAACGTTCGGCGCGTTGCTCGTTGGCGCGTTACTGGGGCTTGCGGGGGCCATCTCGCAAGGCTTATTCCGCAATCCACTCGCCGACCCTTTTCTGCTCGGCTCAGCAGCGGGCGCGTCGCTCGGCGTGGTGCTGGTGCTCGCAGCAGGGGGTGCCACAGGCTACGTGATTACGCTTACGACCGTGCAGTGGGTCGCGCGCTTGGGTCTAGTCACCGCTGCTTTTTTAGGCGCACTGCTTGGCGTGACGCTCACGCTAGTGCTGGCTCGCGGCGCGCAACACACGCTGCGCCTGTTGCTCGCGGGCGTGGTGGTCGGCGTCGTGTTGAATGCGATCACCGAATTGCTCGCCACCACCAGCATGGAGGCGCTGCGCGGCAAGCAGGCGTTCATGTTGGGCAGCACCGGATTTCTCGGCTGGCCCAGCGTTGCCGTGCTGGCTGCGGGGCTCTGCATCGCGCTGCCGCTCGCACGCGTGTTGTCGCGAACGCTCGACGCGCTCACGCTGGGCGAAGACAGCGCCGCAACGCTCGGCCTGCCGCTGGCAAAAATTCGCGCTACGCTGGTGCTGGTGCTCGCCGCCTGCACTGGGCTCGCCGTGTCGCAAGCGGGGCTGGTCGCGTTCGTGGGGCTCGCCGCGCCGCATCTCGTGCGCCGCTTTGCGCCGTCCACGCACGGCTATGTGGTGATGCTGAGCGCGGCGATGGGCGGCGTGCTGCTGCTCGGCGCGGACGTGCTGGCGCGCGGGCTGATCGCGCCGCAGGAATTACCCGTCGGTGTGCTTACCGCCATTCTCGGCGGCGGCTACCTTTTGTGGCTGCTGCATCGCCGAAAGTTTGCATGACACTCCGCGCCGAAAATTTGTGCGTCGTGCTTGGTGATCGCACCGTATTACACGACGTCACATGCAGCTTCGAGCCCGGCTGGACCGCCGTCGTCGGCCCCAACGGCGCAGGCAAATCAACGCTGCTCAGAGCGCTCGCCGGACTACTGAAACCTGCGGACGGACAAGTCACACTGCACGACAAACCGCTCGCGGACTACGCGGCGAGCGTTCGCGGCAAAGCCATCGCGTGGCTCGCGCAACAAGGCGAGACCACGGGCGATCTGACCGCGCGAGAAACCGTCCACCTCGGACGACTACCGCACATCGGATTGTTCGGCGCACCGACGGCCAAGGACGAAGCCATCGTCGACGCGGCGCTCGCAGCCACCGAGAGCACCGCCTGGCAACATCGTCGACTGCACGAACTCTCAGGCGGCGAACGCCAACGCGTGTTGCTATCGCGCGCACTCGCCACCGAATCACCAGTGTTGCTACTCGACGAGCCCACCACCCACCTCGACCCACCCCATCAAGTTGCCCTAGCCCGCCTGTTCCGCCGCCTCGCCAGCACCCACACCGTCATCACCGTACTGCACGACCTGCCGCTGGCAATGCAGGCGGATCAGGTGCTGGTGATGCGGGATGGGGCCGTTGTGGAGCATGGGGAGAATGACGACGAGGCGATGCACGCGGCGTTGATCGAGGCGTTTGATGGGGCGATTGCTGTTATCCCTGCTGCTGCGACTGGTAAGCGCGCCAAGGTTTGGTTGCGGCTTGACGAATGATTGCCGCTACGGATCACACAAAAATCGCTGATCCAGCCAATGGCTTTTTCTTTAAAGCCTTAGTTAAATTGGGCTAAAGGTCGATTTTCCGTAGAACTCGACTTTAGCCTTAAACTGGCTCTAAGCCCAATTGAAATAAGGGTTTCAGGCATAAGTCAATGCCAAATTCCAGTCGTTCGGACTCGGCAAATGTGAGTATGGTTTCGGCTGTTTTAACTGCGCGCGTCCTCGTCCGAAACAGGCTGACCACGAAGCTCGTTCATCCGCCTTTCTGCGAGCCACGCCAAACGTTTTGCCTGAGTCAACAGCGTTCGCCGCAGGCCGCTTTGCACTCGACGCTCGGCGATCACCTTGGCCAATAGCGAGAGTGTTTCCGCTCGCCGCGCGATTCGTGTATCGGGGTGTCCTCTGAGCTTGAGCACCGCTGCGCTCACGATCCGACCCCGGACGCTTGTGGGAATGACGGCACCCGCCTCTACAAGCAATGGAGGGTCTTTTTCGTTAAGAATCGCCTTGAAGCGCGATTGCTCAATGAGTCAATCAAACACGGCGCGCTCCAACCAGTTCAGCCTGCGGGCAATGCTTGCGTTCATGTCCTGCCCCTCAAAATCGGGCAGCGGCCAAATCTCAATTTCAAACACCTCGAAGGGGTCGAGCACTTTCATCGCGACCGCATCGGTGCACTGATTGGTCAGGTGACGGCGTATGCGGACACGAAGCTGCTCGTTGGTCTGCCCCACATAAATCGGCTCGCCGTCATAGTCGAAAAATGCGTAGACGCCGTATCTGAAATTTCCGATTTTTTGATTGATCGGCTCTGACGTTTCAGCATGGAGCAACGAGCCCCGTTGATCGAGAAACCGCTCAAGTTCAGCCACCAGTTGAGCCGTCTCAAACGTCGCCTGCTCAACCATTCGTTCAGTCAAAGCACGCCTCGATTTTCAGTTGAAACGCATCAAGCCGCAACGGACAAGCGCACAGATTGGGACGCCAGCGGCGTCAATAAATGCCGCGACAGAAAACGAACCACAGGCACCACCAGCCCATCGCCCACAAGGCTGTAAGCCTCGTTGTAATTCACGGGCAGCGCGTATGTTTCAGGCAATCCCATCAAACGCGCCGCCTCGCGCATAGCGAGCAAGCGCGAACGAACCTTCGATCCGTTAACGACAAGAATGGACTGCCGGCTCGAACCGCCGCTCGCCGTTCTCAAGCATCCAGCTACGTCGTCAAACCGAACCTCCGCGCGCTGTACACCCAGTCGCGTACGACGATATATGCCGCAAACGCAGCGCTTGCTGGAGCGCTGCGCGACCCACACTTTTTCGCGATTGACGGGGGACATCATGTCGAGCAGCCGCTGCGTTTCTTCCGCCGTGTGCCACGCGATGCTGGCCGACTCGGTATCAATCAGATCAGCGAAAACTTGCGTGCGCTTTGGCGGCGTCGGCAAGTTCCACCAAATCCAGTTTTCCTGACACGATTTAGGCAGAGCCAGCTTGGCCTCGACCAAGCGATTGGGGTGCCAGTGCACGCTCGGCCCCGACCGTTCCAAGCCGGACTGAATCGTCAGTTCATTCACTAATTCGGGCAACACCGCCACAATAAAAAGCCGTGGCCGCGACTGCGGCACAAAATGAACAGCATCGAGAACCATCGCTCCAAATCGATAACCATTTTCGCGAAGCGAATCTGCAATTTGCGCAAAGTCTTGACCGTCGTTCGACGACAGCGCACCCACAACATTCTCAAGCACAACGATGTTCGGTTGGCGGTCTTGTTCGCGAAGCTCTGACAGCAAACGCGACACCTGCCAAAACGCACCACTACGCACACCGCACAGCCCGACACCCTTACCGGCTAACGACAAATCCTGGCAGGGAAACGACGCCCACAGAAGATCAGCGCGATCAGGCAAATCACTTGCCGTGACGTTGGCAATGTCGTCAACGCGCAAATGCGTACTTCCAAAATTTTGCGCATAAGCGTCCGCTTTCTTCGCGTCGAAGTCGTTCGCAAACAAGCAACGCCAGTGCGGCCCAAGCCCCAACCGCGCCATCCCTCCGCCAGCAAAAAGCTCATAAAAACTGTTCATATATCCAGATATTTCATGGTGCTGTGGATGTTACTTGCGATGAAGCTGGCTTGCAAGAAGGAGCGCATGACATTTCGAGCAGAGCACTGGCCGCCCAAGCGCCGGTGCTGCTGCTCGACGAGCCCACCACCCACCTCGACCCGCCACATCAAGTGCCCCAGCGCGCCTCTTCCGTCGCCTCGCCAGCACCCACTCCGTCATCACCGTACTGCACGACCTGCCGCTGGCGGTGCAAGCGGATCGTCTGTTGGTGATGCGAGATGGGGTGGTCGCGGGGCATGGCGACAACAGCGATAGCGCGCTGCATGCGGCACTGGTTGAGGCAGTCATCCTTGCTACTTCGCCGGGTAAGCGCCCCACGGTGTCCTTGCGCCTAGACCACTGATTGCCGCAGCGGACAGTTGAAAGCCTCTGGCCTGACTAATGGCTTTTTGTTGAAAGTCCCATTTCAATTGGGATAAAAGCTAGTTTTACCGAAACTCGACTTTTAGAAAAACAGGCACCAAGCCCCTATTGATTGGGCGTTTCAACATAAAGACATAACCCTACTTTTGCCCGCTATCCCTTGCGCGATCATTATTGGTCTGAGTCAACGTCGACGGTTTAACTCTTTGTGGAAAGCCACATCCAGCGTGATTCACGAGGCACAGCGTTTCAATCTCACTAACTGTGAACTGCTTGCGCTATGGCGTGCACGTAACGTTGAAAGTGGCCGCTGTAAATCCGTACGTCGCCAAGTGATACGTCCGCTGCTGTGTCGTTGTGATGAATGATGCTGTTGCGTTTCGCCACAACCATGTTGACCATTTCTTTATTGGCTGAAAACTGCGGCACTTTATCAAGGTCTACGCCGAGCCAGCGAAAGCACTTGGCCGTTCGAAACGGATTGCCGGATAGCTCGTCGTCAATCTCCTTTGCAGTCAACGGCAAGCAGAAATCTTCAAACCGTAGGTCCTCGTCCTTAATTTTCCGATTCATTGACCACGCCAGCAAATTGTGCGGAACGTTTGCATCGACAATTCGCTTCTTCGCTTTCGCCACATGGTTGTTCGCAATTTCCTTAAGCGAAACCTCCAAGTAGCAACACAGGCTGATCAAAAAAGATTTCGTCAAGAAGTTGGCGTGCGTAACCAGATACTCGTCCGGTGGATCGGCAGTAATTCGGCGTTCAGCGTCAGCAATTATTTGCTCGAGCTCAACAAAGAGCGACTCATTGTCATTCGCCATTTGCGTCAGCCTTACTTCATACGCTTTTCGAGCAATTTCTTCCAAATTTCTCGACGTTTCAATATTGACGACTTGTTTTGCAGGCCACCAGAAAGCGTTCTTTGAAAATCCGTCGATTTACACAAGTCCGCAAATGCCAGCTTTATTTTCGTTTTTGCGCTTTTCGCTGCCGCTTCAGACATCTTGCCCAGACTCGGCATAAGCAGATCGTAGTAAACCATGCTTTGTCGCGCACGCTTTTTAGATGTATCAACAAATGCCTCGCTACCGAACACAGTCAGGCAATTGTTTAGCCCTTTATTGAACCGATTCTCGAATTCTATGCATGTCTTTTTGTCAATGTCGCGATGTTCAAACATGAAATCATCGAGATACTTCGAAAGGCGATCACTGTAGCCAGTCAAGTCACCATCAAGCGCAAAGAAGCGCAAAACTTGCTCCTCCGACTCCCTGCTATCTTTGCCGACCGTCGAACTCGGTCCTTTCCCAAACGCAACAATTGCGGGTAGCTTCGCCAATTTAGAAATTAGCGCATCAAATCTTCCGTGGTAAAGCGCGTGTCGGATTTCTTGATCGCTAAGGTGAACCGCGCCTTGGTTCAACCGGCTAAAGATTTCTCTGACCAATGCTTGATCATTCTCCTTGCGAAGCACAATGCATCGAATTGTGGTCGCTTCCAACTCTGATTTGAAATCGCCTAGCTGGGAAAACTTCTTACCTTCCAACTCTTTAAACGTTGTCAATCCTTCCAACGCAAACTCATCACGCATGAATTTGTCAATTGTTGTGATTCGTTGCACACCGTCAATCACAATGTGTCGCCCTTCTTGATCCTCAGCGAAATAGCATGAGGGTAAAGGTATGCGCATCAAACATGATTCGATGAATTTTGAAGCTCGCTCCCAACCCTCTTTGTCCCACTTGTATTTACGTTGGAAATCTGGATTGAGAATCAGTTTAGGTCCTGCGGCATTGAGCCGACTTACTAGAGTTTCGAACGGGTAGTCAATCGGGTAGAGATTTAGTGTCTTTGAACTCATTTGTTACCTTCACGCGAGACGTGGTTCATCAATGTTCGCCAGTGTATTGTCAACACGCCGTTATGTTTAGCCAAACGGCCGCGCCGTTCTTATAGAAGGCCGCTCGCCAAAACGCCCAATCCAAACTCAACCGCCATAGCCGCCAACCGCTTATCCCGCGTCCACAACGTCGCCTTCGAAAGCTTCGCTGAAGCGAGCAGATGAACATCAACAAACCCAACACCTCGCCCCATGAGTTTGTTTTGCTCGATCATGACCAGCGCTTCTTCGTGGGTAGCGACTGTTGCCTGTGGCAGCAGTTGTAGATTAGTGAGAATCGTGCGGTTGCGCAGGTTGCCGCAGGCTAGTTCGCCGATCACCATCGGGTGAATGCAAATCTCGTTCGCCTCAAGCGCAGCGCGCAGTGCCGGGTCGCTGCGGCGCAGGTGGTCAACCCACACGGACGTGTCGGCCAGGATCATTTCTTTGCGCTGGTTGCGGTCGGTCCACGCGCTGCGCTTGAACGTTTGCGCGGAGGCACTTGCAGCTTGGCTTCGGTGCCGCCTAGCAACGACAGACGACGTGCGGCTTCGCGCTGGACGAGCGAACGCAGCGCTTCGTTGATCAGCGCGCCGCGTTCGGCGATGCCGGTCAACTCCTGTGCTTTGGCGAAAATGTCGTCGTCAAATGTCAACGTCGTACGCATGAGCTTCTCCAAAATTTAGCATCAATTATTGCATCATTTGATTCGATTATTGATGCCGTATGCCAACTATTGCTCCGGCCCGGTGAAGTATTGATTTACCGTTCGGGCTGAGCTTGTCGAAGCCTAGCTCGCACAGGGAAACCCTTCGACGAGCTCAGGGCGAA
>JAYVNO010000159.1:0-13466 GCA_043758415.1 Burkholderiales bacterium | reverse complement strand
ATTTGCTGTTGCTGCGACCAGACGAGACGTTGGTAGGTACAACTGAACGTGGTGCAGTGCTGCAGGACGGCGTGACGACCGAGGTCAACAATTTTCAGAGCATCCGTAGCCTCAATGTGCTTGATCCGAGTAACGGAATTTATCTGGTAACGGTTCGAACTGCACCTGCACAGGCAAGGACATTGCAAGACATCAATGTTGCGTTCTCTGCGGATAACGGAGCGCAGGCGAAGCTGTTCGTCCAGTTCGTCTCGACGGGCGGAAATGACCTTGCCGAATTTGTTGTAGATTCGTCGGCGACTCCAGCTCTGACGATGTTGCCACCAGTTCGTCCACCTACCGGCCTCAAAGCTACTCGGTCTACTACCGGTACTCGGCTGGACTGGATCGCGCCAACAGATAACCGTGCGGTCGCTTATCGTGTCTACGCGCGATTGATGTCGCAGAGCGTGCTCACGCTCCTGACGAGCACTGTATCCACCTCATATGATTCTGTGCTACCGTGGTTGAGTAGCGAAGAAGATCTGCGTGAAGTTGTTGTCGTTTCTGTAACCGCGGGCGGCAGGGAAAGTTTAGTGTCTGAGGTCAACTCGGTGTTCAGCCGAAGCTACATCGGTGCCCAATTCGCCGCAAGCAACACAACGACTATAGGCGCTACCGGAACCACGTTGCCGTTTAGATTGGGTTTTACCGATCAGTCCGTGTCAACGTCACCCATCACAGCTTGGGCATGGGACTTTGACAGTGACGGCGTGATTGATAGTACACAGCAAAATCCGACTTTCGCATTTCCAGCTTACGGGCAATACACAGTGAGTTTGACAGTCACCAGCGAGGATGGCGTCGATACGGCAATCAAGGCGGGAATGGTCACCACGTCGCCGTGCGCGCCGCTTCAACAGTCGACGAGTTGTAGCCTAGACGTGAACGGCGATGGTCGTGTTGATGCTCGCGATGGTTTGCTGATTCTGCGCCGTATGCTTGGCTTCTCCGGGGCGGCGCTAACGGATAGTGTGGTCAATGCGAGTTGTAGCTCTGTTTCAACGCAGTCGACCATCGCCAGTTTCGTTGATAACCAGATTGCCTCCTGCACATTTCGCAAATCGCGAACGAGCGCGTCAACGCCGTCACCGACTACCTCAAAGAAGGTCAGACGGTCAAAGTCAAAGTGCTCGGCTTCGACGACAAAGGCCGCGTTAACTGTCAATGAAAGCGCTGTTGGAAGAGCAGGCCGCTGCGGCGAACGCCAACGCCGCACCGGCAGGGGATGCGCCGCAAGCGTAGGCGCTTCGTTGCTAGAAATGACGGGGCTTCGGCCCCGTTTTTTATTGGCTGATAGGCGCTAAACTTCGCGTCATGGCAACTGACATCCGTTGGAAACAGCGCTTTCAAAATTTTGACCGAGGCTTCGTGCTTTTGCGCGAAGCGCTGGACAATGGCCCGAGTGCGTTGTCCACGCTCGAAAAGGAGGGTGTCATTCAGCGATTCGAATACACCTTCGAGCTGGCGTGGAAAACTATCAAAGATTTTCTTGAGGCTGGCGGACTTGTGATCAGTCCGATCACGCCGCGTCAGGTTATCAAGGATGCATTTGCCGCAAAAGTCCTCGCCGACGGTCAGGCTTGGATCGACATGCTCGATCATCGCAATTTGCTGTCACATACGTACGATTTTTCGATTTTCGAAAAAGCTGTCGATGCAATTCACGCACGATATCTGCCCGCTATGGATTCGCTTCACGATTATTTGATCGAACAAGCGCTGAAGTGAACGTACCTGCGCTCACTGCCGACGAGCAGCGTCTCATTACGGGTGTTTTCCGCAAGCATCCAGAGGTCGTTGCCGCCAAACTCTTTGGCTCGCGCGCGAAAGGAACCCAGACAGAGCGATCCGATATTGATATCGCGCTGTGGGGCGACATTGACGCGCTGCGAGCCGAGAGCATTGCTGCCGAACTCGATGATTTGCCACTACCTTGCGCCTTTGACGTCAAACCCTTCGCGCTGATCAAGTCGCCAGCACTGCGCGAGCATATTGAGCGCGTCGGTATCGAGATATTCCCGGAACGTCCAGCGCCGCACTCACATATTCACTGCTAGAGCGAGCTCCCTCGCGGGGCATTCGAACGCCTCAAATATTCATTCTGGTGTCTGTTGGCTACGGGATATGCGCCATAGAGTGAAGTCTCTATTCTGCAAAAATCGTGTGTTTCAAACGATAAATTGAATCGGTCGTAAGACACAATCCGTGTAACCGTTTTAGTTGTTGCAACAGGAGAGATTCATGCCGTCCTATTCCCCGCCCCTTCGCGATATGCGCTTCGTGATCCAGGAGTTGCTTGATGTGCCTGCTGAGTTGGCAGCATTGCCAGCGCATGCCGACAACGACATCGACACCATCATGGCGATTTTGGAAGAGGGCGGCAAGTTCGCGTCCGAGGTGATCTTCCCGTTGAATCAGATCGGAGACCGCGAAGGCTGTACGCTCAACACGACGACGCACGCCGTAACGGCCCCCACGGGCTTTAAAGCGGCGTACAAGCAATTTGTCGATGGCGGTTGGCCAGCGTTGTCCTGCGACCCCAAATATGGCGGTCAGGGCTTGCCGCTGGTGATCAATCAGGCGTGCTACGAATTCTGGAATTCCGGCAATCAGGCGTGGACGATGTATCCCGGCCTCACGCACGGTGCCTACGAGTGTCTGCATGCGCACGGCACGCCCGAGCAGCAAGCGCTGTACTTGCCCAAGATCACCACCGGCGAGTGGACCGGCACGATGTGCCTGACCGAGCCGCACTGCGGCACCGATCTCGGCATGCTGCGCACCAAGGCTGAAGCCAACCCTGACGGCAGTTACACCCTCACTGGCAACAAAATTTTCATCAGCTCGGGTGAGCATGATCTTGCCGAAAACATCGTTCATCTGGTGCTCGCGCGGTTGCCTGATGCGCCGACCGGATCGAAGGGCATTTCGCTGTTCATCGTGCCCAAATTCATCCCGAACGCTGATCAGTCGCTGGGCGCACGCAACCCGATTTTTTGCACCGGTCTTGAGCACAAGATGGGCATTCACGGCAATGCCACGGCGCAGATCGCGCTGGACGGCGCGAAGGGCTGGCTGGTGGGCCTGCCGAACAAGGGTCTCAACGCGATGTTTGTGATGATGAACGCTGCGCGTATTGGCGTTGGCATGCAGTCACAGGGCCTGACCGAAGTGGCGTATCAAAACGCATTGGCCTATGCCAAAGACCGCATCCAGATGCGCGCGCTGTCCGGTCCGAAAAATCCGGACAAACCGGCCGACTCGATCATCCATCATCCGGACGTGCGCAAGATGTTGCTCACCGCCAAGGCCTATGCCGAAGCGGGTCGCGCTCTCTCGCTCAACTGCGCGTTGCTGATCGACAAGGAACTGAATCACCCTGATGAAGCCGTGCGCAAGGAAAGCGCCGAACTGGTCGCACTGCTGACGCCGATTGTCAAAGCCTTCATCACCGACAACGGCTGGATTGCCACGTCGCATTGCCTGCAGGTGTTCGGCGGCCACGGCTATATCGCCGAATGGGGCATGGAGCAGTATGTGCGCGATGCCCGCATCAACATGATTTATGAAGGCACCAACACCATTCAGTCGCTAGATTTGCTCGGCCGCAAAGTGCTCGGCAACAAGGGTGAAACGCTAAAAAAGCTGGGCGCGATGATGGAAGACTTTGCGGAGCAGTGTGAAGGCAATGACGCGATGAAAGAATTCATCGAGCCGATGCTCCACGCCGCTGAACTGCAAGCCACGTTAACGTTTGAAATCGGCAGCGCCGCACAAAAAAATCCAGACGTGATTGGCGCGGCAGCGGTCGATTACATGCGGGTGGCAGGCCACGTGGTGTTCGCCTACTGGTGGGCACGCATGGCGAAAGTTGCGCTTGACAAGCAAAGCTCGGGCGATCCGTTCTACGCCGCCAAGCTGCAAACGGCACGTTTCTATTTCGCCAAGCTGCTGCCTGAAATCGAGAGCTGTGCGGTCACCGCGCGCGCAGGTTTGAAGCCGCTGATGGAGACGGAGCTGGCGCTGGCGTAAGTTGCAGCTCGATTACGGCGTTACATATGCGCAGGGGCGCAGCACGCTGGGTTTGTCGTGTAAAACCACAAAAATCTTTGCAAAACCGTGCAGAATCGGGGAACATGTCGCAAAACCGGAGCGAAATACATGAAACGTCGCAGCAAAATTTTGTTACTCGTCGGCTGGCTCGGCACAGCGCTGTTTGTCAGTGCGCCTGTCGCTGCTGCCACCGAAGTGTTCCGCACGTTGTGGCACGGTCAATGGGTTGACTATGTTGAGCAGGGCGACGTTGCCATCACTGACGGCGACATCATCATGGGCCCGGTCGCTGCGGTCCGGGAATGGCGCATTGCTGTTGAGCGCGGGCAGCACCAGCGGGCCGAGACTGCGAAGGCGCTGAGCATCGATAACGCGGGCAAACTTTGGTTGCGTGCGGCCAGCGGGCTGATCGAGGTGCCATTTACCATTGAGGCGGGCAACGTCAGCAACATCAACGCAGCGGTGAGCGAGGCCAATCGGGCGCTTGCGGGGGTGCTGCAATGGGTGCCGCGCGGCGCTCAGCCCGATTACGTGGCATTTAACGCCACCGCGGTTAATAGCGGCGGTGGTTGTTCCAGCGCCGTGGGCCGTTCAGGCGGACGTCAACAGATTCAGGGTGACCCCGAATGCGCAGTGTCGACTTTCGTTCACGAAATGGGGCACGCGATGGGCCTGTGGCATGTGCAGCAGGATGCGGATGCGAACGCGTTTGTTGACATCAAGCTGGCACGCATGGATCCCTCCAAACGCAGCAACAATTCGCCAATATTTAACACGCGAACGGTCGATGGTTACGACTACGCCTCCATCATGCACTACAGCCGCACCGGGTTCACCGGCGTAGCGGATCGAATCACACTTGAGACGCGGCCGCTGGGCATTGACATTGGCGTGGCTACGACCTATACGCGCGGCGACCTGGATGCCCTGGTGCGCCTGTATGGTGTACCCACGCGACGCACAACTGTCAACAGCAATCCTGAGGGCCTGCGCGTAATGGTGGATGGAGTGACGGTGACTACACCGTCAGAGTTTGATTGGGCCGTCGACAGCGTGCATCGGGTGTGGGCGTCAACTGATCTGCAAAGCAAAGGTGGTTATCAATTCGCTTTTGCCCGCTGGAGCCATGATGCGGGCGCTGCACCGTCACCGCAACTCAGCTGGCAGGTCAGTGCAGGCGACGGCTTGCTGGGCGCGCCTGCATTGTTACCCTCATCGACGGTACTTACCGCAAACTTCTCACGGTTGATTGACGTGGCCTTCACCCCGGCCACTCAAACCGGAGGCGCGGTCACCGTGTCGGCGCGATCAGCGCCGTGGATCAATATGACCGCTTTGTTCCCGCAATTCACCCTGTTTGACGTACAACCCGTGCCCAGTGCGGGATTTTTAAGTTATGGCACTTACGGCAACGCCACGCCATTCAACGGTGGCATCGGACTGCGCTCAGGTTTCTCGTTACTGGTGGGCGGTGGGCTCGCGACTCAAACTATCGGCGTGGGATTTCATAACGGCGCAACACTCGCCGTAGACGTTGTCGGCGACGGTATTGTGGACGGGGTCACCCTGAGCATCACAGCGCCCGGTACGACCTCCGCGTCGTCCGCTTCGGCACCGCGCCTTTCGCGGAGCACGCAGGGCACCTGGAAGTATTCAATGCCGTCACCACAATTTATCGGAACCTCTATCCGCCATATTTTTGATGGATTCGACGGCTTTGATAATGCCAGCACGGGTGAAGTGCTGATGCTGGCCACCGGCGTGCGCAACGTGACGGTTCGCGCGCATCGGGAGCTGATGCCCTACAAGCAGGTCATTCCGTCCTGTGCAGGCAGCATCGCGCTCAGCGACGCGAGCACGTGGGTTCGCTATGGATCGAGCCTCGGCGCGGTGGTCACGCCCAGTACTGGTGCCATCTTCACCGGCTGGAGCGGCACCGCCGCTGGCACCGCACCTAGTGTGTCAACCCTTGTTGGCGCGGCCATCCCTGAATTTGTGGCAACCTTTAACTCGGTGCCGGTGCCGCTGCGCTTGACTAGCCTTTCGCAGCGCTCGGTTGGCGACGACACGCTGGCCACGCAAATCACCGTCAGCGGAACCGGCTTCACAGCAACATCGGTGGTAAGTGTCGCCGGTTTGGTGTTGACGCCAACGTTTGTCGATAGCCAAACGCTGCGTGTCAACGTTAGTCGCTCGATGTTTGCCTCGGCCGGGCGCGGTGCGGTTTACGTGAGCAATGGCCTGAGCGCGTCGTGTGCTGCGTTCAGCAACTCGCTTGCCCTCGATGTTTTGCCAGTGGGTCGTAACGTGGTCCTGACGCTGGTCGAGTACTACATCGCCTCGCTTGACTATTACTTTTTAACCGGTCGCACGAGCGACATCACCGCGCTCGATGCGCTGCCCACTGTGTTTGCGCGCACCGGTCAGCAAATCAGAATGTATGCCGCGCCCAACGTGGATACGCTGCCGCTGGAGCGCCATTACTTTGACAAAGTTGCTCGCAACGGTAGTCGCGGAAGTCACTTTTTCACGGCTTTACCGTCAGATCAAGTCATGTTGACGAGCTTTAACCCGAGCAATGCTGCGGTGGCGGCCAAGCCGCTGTTGGAAGGCATTGAGGGTTACGCCATCCCCAAAACGCCAGCCGGTGTTTGTCCGCCGGACCGCACCCCCATTTATCGCGCATTCAAAGGCGCGCCGCGCTACATTGACGATGGCAATCATCGCTTCAGTACGAGCCTTGCGCAGCATCAGGATATGGTGAATCGATTGGGCTGGACCGATGAAGGCGTGGTGTTTTGCGGGGTGCAGTAGGCACGTAATATGACTACCGTTTCCCGCCAAAAATAGATCCCAGCACACCGCGAATCACCCGGCGTCCGACCTCGGAGCCGACGGCGCGCGCGGCTGATTTCATCGCCGCGTCGCCGATTGTCTGTCGACTGTGTGGCGAATTTTTTGAGCTCAGAACATCGCCGATCATGCCGCCCATTCTGCTGAAAAATCCGGGCTCGTCCGCGGCTGGGGCTGGTGGCGTGGCACTCTCGGCGGTGGCCGCACTGGCAGCGCCATCCGCCGCCTTATCAAGGCGGGCATCGACGCGTCCCGTAAGCTTTTCGTACGCACTTTCGCGATCCGCAAGGCGGTCGTAAATGCCCGCCACAATGGATGTTTGGATCAGCACCGCTCGCTCCTGCGGCGTCACCGGGCCAATGCGCGACGACGGCGGAATCATCCAGCAGCGCTCGACCGGATTGGGTCGTCCTTTTTCGTCGAGAAACGACAGCAGCGCTTCGCCGGTGGCAAGCTCGGTAATGACCTGTTCGGTATTGATTTTGGGATTGGGCCGGAAGGTTGCCGCAGCCACGCGCACCGCCTCGGCGTCGCGCGGTGTGTAGGCGCGCAGCGCATGCTGAACGCGGTTGCCGAGCTGGCCGAGCACTACGTCCGGAATGTCTGCCGGGTTCTGCGTGACGAAATACACGCCGACGCCTTTCGAGCGCACCAGTCGAACCACCTGTTCAATGCGGGCTTTCAGCTCCGGCGGCGCTTCGTTGAACAGCAGGTGTGCTTCGTCGAAAAAGAACACCAGTTTCGGCACCTCCGGGTCGCCGACTTCGGGTAACGACTCAAACAATTCGGAGAGTAACCACAGCAAAAACGTCGCGTAGATGCGCGGGTTCGACAGCAGCTTGTCGGCTGCCAGAATGTTGATTACACCTTTGCCATCCACTGTTTGCATCAGGTCGGCGAGGTTTAAGGCGGGCTCGCCAAAAAACTTCACGCCACCCTGCGATTCCAGCGTCAAAATGCCGCGCTGAATAGAGCCAATACTCGCGCCGGAAATGTTGCCGTAAGCGAGCTGATATTCCCTCGCGTTTTCACCCGCATGCACGAGCATGGCGCGTAAATCTTTAAGATCAAGCAGCAGCAAACCCTTGTCGTCAGCAATCTTGAATACGGCGGTCAATACGCCACTTTGCGTGTCGTTCAAATTCAAAATGCGCGAGAGCAACAGCGGCCCCATTTCGGCTACCGTCGCACGCAACGGATGCCCCTGTTCGCCAAACACATCCCAGCAGGTCACCGGAAATGGCTCGTTGGCAAATCCTGTCAGCTTCAGCATCGTCACGCGATCCGTCACGCGTTGATTGCCACCTCCGGTTTGCGACAAACCGGTAAGGTCACCCTTCACGTCGGCCATAAAGCACGGCACGCCCAGCCGCGAAAACCCCTCGGCGAGCACTTGCAGGCTCACCGTTTTTCCGGTGCCCGTCGCACCGGTGATCAGACCGTGGCGATTGGCGAGCTTCGGCAGCAGGCTGATGTCGGCATTGTTGTCGGTGGTCTTGGCGACGAGGAAAGGGTTGGCCATGGTGAGCATCCGGTGGGTGATTGGCAGTAACTGTAGCGGTTTTGTCGCGACTGACGATCACTGATAATTGCCGACTCGTGGTGGGAGCGGCCTTGGCCTTGATTCGTGTTTGCCGAGGCGCAGTGTCGGCACGGCAATCGCGGCCAAGGCCGCTCCTACAAATCCCACCGAATTCTCCGGAGCGAAACATGGACGTAAACGGCAAGGTCATCATCATTACAGGCGGCGCGTCGGGATTGGGCGCGGCGACCGCCCGCGCTGCTGCGGCGAAGGGCGCGACGGTGGTCATCGCCGACATTCGCGAGGCAGACGGCGAGGCGCTGGCAACCGAGCTTGGCGGTAAATTTGTGAAGTGCGATGTCACCTCTGAGGCCGATGCCAAGGCGGCGGTCGCGGCAGCACTGGCGTTAGGTGAACTGCGTGGACTCGTGAGCTGCGCGGGCATCGCCACCGGCGAAAAAGTGGTGGGTCGCGAAGGCGCGAGTGGGATCAAAAAATTTGCACTCACCGTGCAAATCAATCTGGTCGGCACCTACAACATGATCAATCAGGTCGCAGCCGCGATGCAAATGCAAAGGGCCACGGCGGATGGCGAGCGCGGCGTGATGATTAACACGGCCTCCGTCGCTGCGTTCGACGGCCAGATCGGACAGGCGGCCTATAGTGCCTCGAAAGCTGGCATCGTCGGCATGACGCTGCCGATTGCGCGTGAACTGGCAAAGAGCGGCATTCGCGTAATGACCATTGCGCCAGGGATTTTTGAGACGCCAATGATGGACAGTTTGCCGCCGGAGGTGCAGGCGAGTCTCGGGCAAATGGTGCCGTTTCCGCCGCGTTTGGGCCGTCCGCCCGAATATGCGTCGCTGGCGATGCATATTTTTGAAAACGTAATGTTGAACGGTGAGGTGATTCGACTCGACGGCGCAATCCGTATGGCTCCAAAGTGATGCCAGCGTAGCCGGTCGGCGCTGTTACTGCCGCTAATTCGACGTAAAACGCTACCCGTTGACATGGGATTTTTGACCGATTACGGATTTTGCTGCCTTATGACGATGGAATATGTTATCGTCATAACGTCCCGGTGGTTGATCAAAAAATAGTGTTTGCACGAGGCGGGTTTTATGCAGTTTTACAGGACATTGCAGCAGGCGGTTAGCGCAGCGTTTCACGAGGGCACGGCGCGCTCATGCAGACCATCGGTAGTGCGACACAGCGCTGCAGTGGGGCCGAAGAATGGCTAACGCGCAGGCAAATACATGGAGCGAGGCGACCGTGGGCGACGCCCCCCGAGAACGTTCAATCCCCGATTGGCTGACGTCGAAAATTTTGTGGTTTGGCACTGCGGCGGTGCTGATTTTTTCGACGGAAATCGCGTTGCTCTCCACGGTCGAAAGTCGCGGCAGCGAAGCGCGCCTGATTCGCGCTTCAGCCGTGATCGCACCCGTTTCCGCGCTGGCTGTGGCCAATGGCCAAACTGCCGATCTGGAGAAAGCGCTCGCGCGTTTTGTTGAGACGTATGCGCTGTCGAGCGCCTCAGTGAAAGGCACCACCGCTAATGTTCGCGCCGTTGCCGACCATCGCGCGGCGACGTCAACAAGCTGGGCGGAACACCTGCGTTTCTTGATGCCGCAGGGGTTGATGCTAACCACCTATTCGGCGAATCTGGTGCAAGACGGCAAGCCGGTAGGGCAACTGGAACTGGTCAGCGACAACCCCGGTTTTGCGGCGTTGATTTGCCTGATGTTGGTAAGCATGGTCGCCGCTTTTTTTGGGTTGGCGTGGCTGGCGATGAACCTGGCGCGTCGCGTTCGCGTTGCGTTGCGCGCGCCGGTCGAAGCGATCACGCAACTGAGCGAACAGGTCACCGTGGCCGGCAATTTTGAATACCGCATCGCGCAAACGGGGTCGAACGAAACCTTCGTGTTTGAAAATACGGTCAATCAATTTCTTGACGTGGTGAGTGGTCGTGACAAGGCGCATCAAGCCAGGGCGCGTAGCCTGAATGAAGAGCTGGCCGCGCGCGCACACGATATCGCGGCGCAGGCCAAACAGTTGCAGACGCTCGCCTACATCAGCTCGGAAACGCGCTTGCCCAATCGCGCCGCGCTCGTGGAGCGTGTGCATGCAATGTGTAACGAGTCACCGTTACCGGGGCGATCAGTGGCGATGTTCATGTGTCACATTAGCAAGCTTGAGCACGCCAACGAAGCGTTTGGTTTTGATGTCGGCGCGTTGCTGGTGCAGTTTGCGGCGGATCGGCTGGAGGAAACCACGCCGCAATTTAGCGAGCTGTTTCACCTCGGTGGGCCGGATTTTGCGGTGCTGGTTGAAGGTGACACGGGGCCGATGGAGCGCGTGGTGGAGCAGTTGCGTTTTGCTGAAGAGAGTCCGTTTTTACATGGCGGCGCAACGCTGCATTTGAAGCTGCGCATTGGTTATGCGCTGTTCCCGGATGATGCCGCGAGCGGCGAAGAGCTGATGCGTTTTGCGCCGCTCGCCATGAGTGAGGCGTCGAACGCGCCCACGCTCGGATCGACCGTGCGTTTCACGCCGGTGTTACTGCTCAACTCGCTGACCAAAGAGTCACTGGAGGATGCGATACGTTATGCGCTGGATCATGATTTGATCGAGCCATTTTTTCAACCGCGCGTGGACGTAGCGAGCGGCCGGGTGAGCGGATTTGAAGCGTTCGTGCGCTGGAAATCGAAGGACTTGCAGGGTCATGACAATCAGGAATTGATTGCCATTGCCGAGCGATCAGCGCTGATTGTTGACCTCGACGAGCAGATGCTGCGGCGCGTGGCTGCATGGACTGGGTCGATGGTGCACGAAGGCATCAAAGTGCCGGTGGCGGTGAACGTTTCGGTGCGCACCTTGCGGCAGGCCGACTACGTCGATAAGTTCCGTGCGATGCTGCACGCGTTCCATGTTGACCCGTCACAAATTGAGCTCGAATTGACCGAAACCATGCTGATTGACGGCGATCCTGTGATCAGCGGTAACCTCAGAAAGCTTGAAGCGTTGGGCGTGCAGATGCTGCTTGATGACTTCGGCTCAGGCTATTCATCGCTGCGCTACCTGCATGACTTACCGATCTCGATTGTCAAGATCGACAAGGCGTTTGTGCAGGGTCTGCCCGATGACGAACGCTCGCGCGTGATCGTTGAGACCACGCTTGATTTGTGTCGTCGTCTGGGTAAAAAAACGGTGGCCGAAGGTGTTGAAACTGAAGCGCAGTTTGATTATTTGCTCGCGATTGGTTGCAACGAAGTGCAGGGCTACTACCTGATGCGTCCGAAGTCTGCATTGCAAACGCGCAGCATTTTGCTCAAGCATTTTGATATGGGTGCAGGCCATATGGTGATCAAGTCGGCGACCCGCATGGCGTTGCAAGAGATGATGTAGTTTGCGGCCGTCAAGCGTGTTTGGCAGCACAATACAGGCTGCTCCACCCCACAATCTTTAGCTTGAAACTTCAGCAGGCCCTCTATTCACAAGGCTTCGGCACGCGCCGTGAATGCGGCGAGCTCCTCAAGCGTGGCGCGGTGTCAATTAATGGTGAAGTTCAGCATCGTGCCGACGCAGAGATCGCTGTTGACGGGCTCACCCTGACCGTGGATGGCACGCCGTGGCCGTTTCATGCGCAGGCGTATTTGATGCTCAATAAACCGGCCGGCTTTGAGTGTTCACACAAGCCGAAAGCATGGCCGAGCGTTTACGAGTTGCTGCCGATGCCGCTGCGATTGCGGCCCACCAAATCGTCAGTCGATGGCGTGCAGGCCATTGGCCGACTGGATCAGGACACGACGGGATTACTGATCCTGTCTGATGACGGTCAGCTCATTCACCGTATGGCCTCGCCGAAACATCATGTGCCGAAGCTGTATGTGGTCACCACGAAGCACGCGATTGCCGATGTGGCGATTGCCGCGTTGCTGAGTGGCGTCGTGCTTAACGACGATCCTGAACCGGTGCGCGCGGCGGCCTGCGTTCGCGTGAACGACACCGTGATCAAGCTCGTTTTGACCGAGGGCAAATACCATCAGGTTAAACGCATGCTCGCCGCCGTTGGTAATCGCGTCGAAGCGCTACACCGCGCGCAGATGGGCGGATTGGCGCTGGATACGGATTTGCGCGAGGGTCAGTGGCGGTGGTTGACGACGGATGATCTGGCGCTGATCAACGCACCGCAACGCTAGGAGTCTGTCGGATTTGAAAAGCATCGGCTGCAAATCCGACGGCCCGGTGCATATTTCGCCTGTTTTTTGGGCAATATCTCGATATTGCCGCTGCAAAACAGTCAAAAATCTGCCCTCGGGCGGGCGAATTTTCGCTACGATGTTTCAAACCCGACAGACTCTTAGGCGCGACGTGTCGCGACCACACGCGGCGCAAGGTGGGTCGCCGCAAGCCGCTCCTACACGGAGCGCGGCTAGTTATAAGCCCGTGTTACCAGCTCCGCCACACACGCGGGTTTAGCATGCCCGTCCATCTCCAGCGTGCATTGCCACACCATTTGCATGCCGCCTTTGATCTCCTCAAACGCCGCCAGTTTGAAGCGGCCCCGCAGCCTGGAGCCCACTTTCACCGGGGCCATGAAGCGCACGCGGTTGGTGCCGTAATTCACACCCATTTTGACGCCGGAGTACTGCATGCACGTCTCTTTCAGATACGGCACCATCGACAGCGTCAGGAAGCCGTGCGCGATGGTGGTACCGAATGGCGATTCAATCGCTGCGCGCTCAGCGTCGACATGGATCCACTGGTGATCACCGGTGGCGTCAGCGAACAAATTGATACGTTCCTGCGTGATGGTGACCCAGTCGGACACGGCCACTTCAAGGCCAAGCCAAGTGGGCAGCGTAGATAGGGCGATGTTTATTTTCATGAGTAAAGTGTAGCTAGGAGTCTGTCGGGTTTGAAAAGCATCGGCTGCAAATCCGCCAGCCCGGTGCATATTTCGCCTGTTTTTTGGGCAATATCTCGATATTGCCGC
>JAYVNO010000158.1:0-13504 GCA_043758415.1 Burkholderiales bacterium | reverse complement strand
TGCCCGTTGCACAACGCCCAGCCCTTTGGCGGAAAGCCAAACGACATGATGCGTATTTCACTCAAGAACGGTTCGGCCATGACGCACTCCTATTTAGTTTTGTTGTAACGACTACTACTTACCACTGCGATGCAAATCCCCCCGCCATCGCAGCGACAGCAGGGGCAAGAGACATTTCGGCTAAAGCGGGAAAGCTCCGCAGACACTGGCCCCAACTTGCGAGGTATTGGCGCCCTCATCGATGAATTTGTTAGCGCCAGCCAGCGTGTTGTTGGCCTGAATGTAGGTTGAGTTCGAGCCGCCCGTGCCCTCCACCGTGAGCTGCGAGCCCAGAGGCGGTCCAGCGCGCTCCGCCAGGTAGATATCGAAGCTTCCGAAGATGGTCGCCACATCGAAGACAGAGTTGCCCGTAATGATGTTGCAGACAGGCGAGCCTTCGTCAGCGAGTACGAATATTCCGGTGTCCCCACACGGCGTGTTGGCGGGGCCGCAGAGTGACAGGTTTGATCCGGAAGGTGCTGGCATCGTGTTACCCGTAATCTTGAAACGGGCGCTCGCAGAAGGACTCGACGCAGCACCATTTTGACCGAAGAAATTCATGATCGCGGCGTTTGTCACTTCACGGATCGTGTTATTAGTCACCGATACGACGCCCTGCGTCGCCACGCCCTGCACTACCACTCGAATGCCACTGCCGAACCCCGCGCCCGAGTCCTTGACTCCCTGCGTCCCAATCGTGTTGCCGTCGATCTTGCCGACGAAGGTATGCACGGTCGGGCCAGTATCCGCGCCAGCGGCGGTGAAGGCATTGATGGCAACCGCGCTGGACTGATTGGAAATTGCGCCCGGCGACGTAACGCGACCGACGACTGTGTTGTTCAATATCTGGAAAGCCAGATTCGATATCTGAGACGAGTCAATGTCTATGCCCTGACCGTTGCCGGTGAACGTGTTACCTACCCCAACACCACCCACCGTAAAGCTGTTTGAGGCGGCTGGGGCGGTAATCACGCCACCGGATGAAGCCCCGATCCTGCCCGAATCCCCCGTCTGAACTTGAACGCCAACCGCCCGGTGTCCGCTGAAAGTAGAGCTGGTGATCGATCCGCTCGTTAGCACCGAAGTTCCGCGCATGACCAACAGCAGCCCATCATTGCCAACGGTTCCAGCAGTGGCTGGATGGCAGATTTGCCCCGCCGCGCATGAAACGGTGGAGTTAGTCATCGTAAACGACGACATGTTGTAGCTGAAATTGTCCACCCACACGCCATTGTGCGGAATGTTGGCGATCGCGCTGTTAGTGATAGCAACGGCACCGGTGACGTTGGTCAGTACCAAACCGTCGTCCAGTGGCCCGCCTGCGGAATCCGTGATGATGCTGTTATCCATCGTGAAGCCGTTGATGCAGGCACCGAGACACGTATCCCCGGCAGTTTGAGCGGGTGTGCCGACGCTGCGGGTTCCACTGTTTTGAATTTTCATCCGGGTCAGGCTGACCGGGCCCACTTTGTTCAGCAGGATGCCTTGGCCGGTCGAACTCTGGATGCTTCCGCCGTCGCAGGTGGGTGTGGCAACGGTGCACGTCGAGCCATTGCCCGTTACGGTGAAACCGCCGGCACCGGTATTGAGCAGATTGATGCCGTTCGCCGCGCCGTTGGATGAAATGCTGCGGAAAGTCAACCCGCTAGCACCTATGGTCGTATTGGCCACGTTAAGCGCAGTGCCAGTCGTAGAGGCCAGTGTATTAATGATCGACGTGTTGTTTTGCGTCACGTTGATCGTACCGCCGCCGGTGGCGGTGAAGGCAGGATTCCCCCCCGTCGACGCGGCAATGCCACCGGAGAAGGTCACGATCGCGCCGCCGTTGTTGATCAGCGAAATGCCTGTGCCGTTGTCGGTGATCGGACCGCTGAACGTCACCGTGCCGCCGGTTTTTTGGTTGACGTTGACCGTGCGCGCGCCAGCGCCAGATGCAACAGTGCCCGCGTAACTAACGGTACCCGTGCCTCCGGTTACCAAGAACCCAGTAGTCGAGCCGCTAATCGCGCCTCCGTTGATGGTGAGCGTTCCGGTGAGCGCGCCAAGCGACACGCCGGTCGCGCCGCCGGTCGAGCTGACGGTATCAAAGGTAGCTGCCGCACTGCCGGTGGCGAGGTTCAGGGCGGGCAATCCGCCAGTGATGCTGATGTCCGAGGCGGTCAGGGTGCCGAAGACGCTGCCGGACAGCGTGGGGCCGCCAGCGCTGGTCAGGTTTAACCCGCGCACCGTGTTGTCGTTACTGAGTGTCACAGTGGTTGCCCCGGAGGCGACGGAAGGGCGCGACTGATTAATGGCGGGCAATGGGGTCGGCAACGTGGCGCCGCCAGGCAGCAAGGCGATAGCTGCGTTGTAGCCGAGCACGGTGGCAAAGTCAGCACCTGTAACGCCTTGCCCGTAGAGCTTGCCGGTGGGCTGCAGGGTGACGTTCGCGGTGTGGATCGCGGCATCGCGGATGAAGATTTGTTTGCCGGTTGCAACACCGATGTTGGTCACTGCCTGCGCCAGCGTGCAGTCGTTACCGAGGTTGCCGCAGGTGGCTGTTGCCGCCCCAGTCGACAACACATAGTAGGTAGCCGGGCCGTTGACGTTGACGGTGACGGTTGCCGGTGTCACCGAGCTCGCCGTCCCTGGTGTGCCGCTGTCGATCACGTGATACTGGAAGCTCGCAGCGCCACTAAATCCAGGCGTTGGCGAGACCGTGAAACTGCCATTTGCGTTGAGAGCGACCGATGCCAGGTTAACCAGCGAAAGCGCTCCGGCACCCGTGTTCACCGTGACGGTAGTGGCGTCCGGATCAGTTCCACCCAGTGTGCCTGCCGCATAGGTGACCGGGATACCGGCCAGCGCGTTGACCGTTACGGAGTTTGCCGTTGGCGGGTTGTTCACTGGTGTGATCGTAACCGTCGTAGTTTGAGTCGCACACAGATTGGGTGCGCCGTTGTCGCACACCTGAATGGCGACGACACAAGAAGCCGGTGGTATTGGGCTTGCTGGCGTAAACGTGTAGGCACCCGTCGAAACGTTGATCGTGGAACCGGCGCAGGTGTCCGTGCCAAGTTTGCTCCACACAAAAGTGGGGCCGTCGACATCGGTGGCCGTGGCGTTGTAGCTATAGAGCACCGCTTCGGTGCCGGTGGTGGAGGCCGCGCTGGTGATGACCGGCGCGTTATTGACCGCCGTCACGCTCACGGTTTTGGTGGCGGAGTTGCTGTTAGCCGCGCCGTCGTTCACTACGAAGGTGACGGTGCGATTAGCCGTGGTCGGATTCTGCGAAGTGTTGTTGTAGGTGATGCTGCGCAACGCAGTTTGGTAATTGGCCAGTGACGAGGAGCCGGTCAAGGCGAGCACACCGGTCGCCGCAGTGTAGGTTCCGCTAATACCGTTCTGGTTGGTGAATATCAGGACGTCCTGACCGGACACAAAACCGCCGGTGATCGAGACGCTGCCCGATACCAGATTGGTGCCACCGGGTTGGGTCACGGCTATTGCCGCGTCGACCACGATGGCCGTGCCCTCGGTAAATGCGGTGATGCCACCACTGGTCGTCAACGTCGGTGGCGGCTGCACGATGGTGATCGTAAACGGTGCCGTCGCAGCGTTTGAACCCACGCCATTGGCCGCAGTAACGATACAACCACTGACGCTGGTCGCGCCCGCATTCGGCGTACCCGTAATCTGGTTGCTGACAAGACTTAAGCCACTCGGCAGCGTACAGCCGGAGAGCGTGAGTGTCGGCACCGGGAACCCGGTGACCGTGAAGGTGCCGGAACCTGCCGAGCCGACACTGAAGGTCGAATTCGAGATCGCCGAGATGGTCGGTGCCTGGTTAACCGTCAGCGTAAACGATTGCGATGCGTTCGGTGCCACGCCGTTGGTGGCAACGATGGTTATCGGATAGGTGCCGCCGGTGCCGGCACCTGGGATGCCTGAGAGTAGTCCGGCCGCGTTCAGTGTGACGCCAGTGGGGAGCGGGCCGGCAGTGCTAAAGGTGGGTGCCGGCGCCCCGTTCGCGGTGACGTTGAAACTGCCGTTGGTGCCGACCGTAAATGTCGTCGCGTTGGCACTGGTAATGCTCGGAGCCTGATTGACCGTAATGGTGAACGCAGGCGTCGCGGCAGAGCTGCCAATGCCGTTGCTGGCAGTGACAATGCAGCCGTTGACGGTTGCCGCCCCCGCGGCGGCGGTGCCGCTGATCTGGGTGCCGGTGAGCGTCAGATTGAGCGGCAATGTGCAGCCTGAAAGCGCAAGCGTCGGCGCCGGGAATCCGCTGACGGTAAAGGTGATGGCCGATCCGGCCACACCGATGGTAAAGCTCTGGTTGCTCGCCACGGAAATCGCGGGGGCCTGATTGGCGGTGACCACGAGGCTTTGTGTGGCTGAGGGGCCTACGCCATTAGTCGCGGTGACCGTGCAGGTGACCGAGCCGCCGACCGTGGCGTTGCCACTGATGGTGGCGGAGCTGCCGCCAGCGTAGTTGAAGGCAAGGCCGTTTGGCAGCGTGCAAGCGGTCAGCGTGATGCTGGTTGCGGTCGGCGTGCCGCTAGTTGTAATGGTGTAGCTGCTATTGGTGCCAACCAGGAAGGTGGCTGGGCTCGCGCTGGTGATGACGCTGCCAGCACTCACGGCAATTGAATTTGACACACCGGTAATTGCCGCCGTGACAGTGTCGGTGGCGGTGATGGTTCGCGGGCCGCTTGTGACAAGTGTCGCCGAGAACGTGCGAGTGCCATTATCGGTCGCGAGGAAGGTGTAATTTGCCGGTAGCGTCGCTGCGCCATCGGTGGATGTGAACTGCGCGGTGCCGACATAACCGGTGACGGTGTTATTGGCCGCATCCCGTGCAGTGACGGTGAAATTGAATGCGACGGCGCTGGTTGCGGCCGCCGGTGCAACGACGAAGAACTGAGTCGCAGCGCCGGGCGTTACCGTGGTGCTCGCTGTGCCGTTGATGGATGCGGTGACTGTGTCGGTCGCGGTGACGGTCCGCGCACCGGCTGTGCGCAACGTCACCGCGCGCGTCGCAACCCCTGCGGTTAACGTGAAGTCGGCGGGCAGCACAGCGATGCTGTCACTGCTGGTCACGTGGGCTGTTCCTGCGTACGTCGTGGCGGTGTTGCCGAAGGCGTCCCGCGCCGTCACCGTGATGTTGAACGCGGTGCCGCTGGTGGCGGTTGCCGGTGCCGTGACCAGAAAATTGGTCGCGGCAGCTGCGGCCACAGTAATGGAACGAGTGCCGGTGATTGATACGGTCACCGTGTCGGTCGCCGTGACGCTGCGTACGCCGGCCGTTTTCAGGGTGGCGGCCAGGCCCACTTTAACGCCGTTGTCTGCGGCGAGGAATGTGTAGTTGGCAGGCAGCACGGCTGCGGGATCGTTGGCGGTGAAGTTCGCGGTGCCCACGTAGCCGGTGACCGTGTTGTTGGCCGCGTCAAGCGCCGTCACGGTGAATGTGAACGCGACGCCCGCGGTGGTGGTTGCCGGTGCAGCGGTGACGGAAAAGTGTGTCGCTGCGCCAGCGACGACGGTGATCGACCCGGACACGCCGGTAATGCTGGGGGTTAGCGTGTCAGTGGCGGTGACGGTTTGCACGCCCGCGATTTGCAGGGTCGCCGGGAAGGCCTTGCTGCCAGCGTCGCCTGCCGTGAACGTGTAGTCGGCGGGCAGTGTTGCCGCAGCATCGGTACTGGTGAAGTGAACTGTGCCGACGTAGCCGGTGGCGACGTTGTTCAAGGCATCAAGGGCTGTCACCGTAACGCTGATCGGCGTGCCGCTGACTGCGTTGGCAGGTGCCGAAACCGCGAACTGCGTCGCCGGACCGGGGTTCACAGTGAGCGTTGCCGCAGCGGTGTTGCTCACGCCGGTGACGTTGGTGAATACGGCGTGGAACTGGTTGCCGCTTTGCGCAATGGTTGCGTTCGTGATGGTCAGCGTGGTGCTGGTTGCGCCGCCTATGTCGGCGAATGTCGCGCCACCGTTGGTGCTCGACTGCCATTGCACGGTGGGCGTCGGGTTGCCGCTAGCTGCTGCTGTGAAGCTGGCGCTCGACCCGGCGATCACGGTCTGGTTGGCTGGGTTCTGCGTGACGATCGGGCCAACGTTGACCGTCAGCGTGGCTGCGGTCGTCGTGGCGGTGCCTACAGAATTGGTAAAGACGGCACGGTAACGGTTACCGTTTTGTGCGAAGGCTGCGGTAAAGCTGAGCGTGGTGCTGGTTGCCCCGGTAATGTCTGCGTAGGTGGTGCCACCGTCCGTGCTGAGCTGCCATTGCACGGTCGGTGTTGGCGTGCCAGTGGCGGCGGCGATGAAGGTGGCCGCTGAACCCGCTGCGACGGTCTGGCTCAATGGGTTGGTTGTGACAACCGGCGCGGCGCGTACGCCTATGACGAAAGTTTGCGGCAGGCTGGTATCAGCGCCCCCATTGAGCGTGCCGCCGTTGTCCTTCGCGGCGAGCGTGATGGTCGCTGAACCACCGGTCGAAGCAGGGTTTGGCGTGAAGGTCAAGGTGCCGTTGGCGGCGACCACAGGCAGCACGCTGAACAACGCGGCGTTGGTGTTGCCTGTGATGTTGAAGCTGATGGTCTGACCGACCTCATCTGCAGGGCCTGCGCTGATGGCTGTTGCCCAGCCGACAACGGTGACCAGGCCTGCGCTGGTGTCGACCAGTTGATCTGCGCCTTTGACGAAGCTCGGTGCATCGTTCACTGGCGACACGTTGATGACGAACGTTTGCGCGGCGCTGGTGTCGACGCCACCATTGAGGGTGCCACCGCTGTCCTTGAGGTTAAGCGTGATCGTTGCCGTGCCGTTGGCGTTCGCTGCCGTGGTGAACGTGAGCACACCGGTGGGCGACACCGCCGGGCCGGCACTGAACAGGGCGGCGTTGCTGTTGTTGGTGACGTTGAAGGTGACGGTCTGCCCCGCTTCGTTGGCCGGACCAGGCGAAATCGCGGTGGCCCACGGCGTGACCGTCTGCGCACCGGCGTCTTCAAGCACGGTTTGATCCGCACCTTTGGTGAAGCTAGGTGTTACGTTAACGGCCGATACCGTAATGACGAAAGTCTGGTTGGCACTCGTGTCGAAACCGCCATTGGCAACGCCGCCGTTGTCTTTCAGATTAACGGTGATGGTCGCTGTACCCGCCTGATTCGTGGCCGGGGTGAACGTGAGCGTGCCAGTCGGGCTGATAGCAGGGCCTGCGCTAAACATCGTGGCGTTGGTATTGCTGACGATTTGGAAGGCAACCGTCTGACCGGCTTCGTCTGCCGGGCCGGGGCTGATCGCTGTCGCCCATGGCGTCATCGTTTGTGCCGTGGCGTTCTGCAACACGCTGACATCGGCACCTTTGACGAAGCTTGGTGCATCGTTGACGGCGGTGACGTTGATGACGAAACTCTGCGTGGCGCTGGTGTCAACGCCGCCGTCTGCCGTGCCGCCGTTGTCCTTAATGCGCACGCTGATCGTCGCGCTGCCATTGGCGTTGGCCGCTGGCGTGAAGGTCAGGTCGCCGTTGCTGCCGTTGACCGCTGGCGTTGCGCTGAATAAAGCGGCATTGGTGTTGCTGACAATTTCGAAAGTCACCGTTTGCGCTGACTCACAGGCAGGACCGGCGCTGCGCGCAGTGGCCCATCCGGCAACCGTTTGTGCGCCCACGTCCTCAAGCACCGTCACATCCGCGCCTTTGCTGAAGCTTGGCACCTGATTGACGGGACGTACGATAAGGTTGAAGCTCTGGGTCGAACTGGCCACCGAGTTGCTGACGCCTAGCGTGACCGGGTAGGTGCCGCGCGAACAAAGCGCAGGCGTTCCGGCGAGGGTGGCGGTGGCAGTGGGTGCGCCGGCGTAAGTGAACGTGGCTCCGGTGGGCAGCGCACCGACCGAGGTCATGCCGGTGATCGGCAGCGCCGACGAGGTGGTGACGGTGTGCGTGAAAGCGGCGAGTTCCGGCACGCTTAACGTAGCAACGCTGGTGATCGTGGGCGCGCCGCCGACGGTCAGCGTAAACGATTGCGTGGCGTTCGGTAACACGCCGTTGGTCGAGGTGAATGTGCAGGTGTGGACGCCTGCTTCAGCCGCTGTGGGGTTGCCTGAGAGCGTGCCACCGCCGCTGTTGTCGGCTGCGAATGTGACCGAAGGCAGCGCGGGTGAACAGGCACCGAAGCTGGCGGTTGGCGTGGGGATGCCGTTTGATGCAAAGGCGAACGTGTTGGCCTGACTCGGGATGAAGGTGACGTTGTTAGCGCTGGTGATGGTCGGCGCGCGGGTGTTACCAATGGTCACCGTGGCGACAGCGGAATCGGCGGAACCGTCGTTGACTTTGAACGTGAAGCTGTCGCTGACCATAGCGAGGCTGTTGGCGGTGTACGTCAGGTTTGGCGCGGTGCCGGTCAACACGCCCTGCGTTGGCGGCGTGACAACGGTAAAGGTGAGTGGTGAAGCTTCATAGTCAGCGCCGGTGAGCGTGATGGCAAGTGGTGTCGCGACGATCGCGGTGACTGTTTGCGCATTCGCCACTGGCGGCGAGTTGAGCAGGGTGTCGATGCGGAAGTAAACGTTGCCGTTTTCAACCGTGCTGTAGATGTTGGTGATGTCCGAGCCTGGAGGCGCGTCGCCCGCCGGGTCGATGGCTGCGGGGGCAATCCCGGTCCAGTCGGCGATCAATCCGTCGCGCACAATCGCTGCGATCAATTGGCCCGACAGTGACAGCGCGAACACCATGATCACGCCAAGCTGCATGCCGTGCCAGCCGCGACGACGTGCCAGCCACAGAGACCCAACCAGGAGCAGCGCGGTAAGTGCGAGCGACGCGGTGGCCAGCGTCGGCACGATCACCAGCGGTGGGCCATCCACAAGGATCGCGCCACCGCCGCTCAGCGTGAGCGCATCGCTGCCGGTCAAGCCATCAGCGGCCAGTGTGGTGATGCCGATACGCAGCTTTTTGTCGGTGACAGGCAGGTAGCCATTGGGCACATAAGTCTCGATGGCGGTAGTGCCGCCGGTGCCGTTGCCGCGCGCGATCGGCAGCACACTGCTGTCGATAGTTTGCGCTGCGCCGAGCGCGCCGCCGCTGCAACTTTGCAGGGTGATCGACTGCGTGCGGTAACCCGTTGCGTCGGCAACGACGGTGGTGTTGAGCACACGATCAACACCGGCGAATGGGCCGTTGACGGTGGCAACACTGCAACCGGTGGCGGCATTGTTGTCGGCATCAATGAGCACGCTGACGGTGGTGGTCGCGGCAAACGTTGGCGAGACCGCGAAGCTCAGCGCTGCGACGGCAGAGACCGCAAGCAATTGTGCTCTTTGCCCCCAGCCGCGACCACCGCGACCACCGCGATCACTCTGTTGCCCTGTTTCAGAAGATGCTGACGCGTCGACCGTAGTGAGCCTGTTCAACTGAGCACGCGTGACGCAGAAGGCGCTTTGATTCATGGTGTCCCCGATTTGGCCCGGTGCTATGGAGCGCCCCAGTCGCCGCAGATGACCGCGCTGGTCGAAGCGAAGTCATGGGATGATTCTTATCCGATGTCGGCACAAACGCAAGACAAATCACAGTAATGTCTGGCCTGCGCACAGTGGCACCTGGGCGAGGTTTTTGCTCCCGCAAGGAGCGATCAGCTTTTTAAAGAAACGACCATTTAACGTGGACCAAACGCTGCGTTTAACCAATAGTCAACTATTGGCTAAATTGCCACGAAGCCCCTGTTCATGCGTCGTTTCGCAGAAAAGCTGAAGATAAAATTTTGCGACTCAGACTACGTTACGCGGTTCCGGCAAGGCAGGTCATCCGCGACAAATTTGCCACCCACCGCAACGTTCACTAGCAAAGCACGCTGGCAAATCCGGCAACCGACAGCGCTGCAAGCGTGAGTAGCACCGCCTTGCGAAAGCCTGCTTCGCTGACGTGCCTGAAACCGTGCGAACCCACGGCGATACCGGCGAGCATTGGCCCTGCAAGCCAGGCCGCGCGAGTGAAGGTGTCGCTGCTGACCACGCCGTGCCACGCCCCCCACAACAACGAATAAAGCGCGCTGCCAAAGAACAACACGACTAACGTCGCGCGCAGGTTTTTGGCCGGCAGCGCCACGGCGAAGAGCATCGTTGAAGCGACCATGCCACCAAGCGAGGTCGCGCCAGCGAAAAATCCGGCCACCACGCCGGTGCCAAAACGCAGTGGCAATACATCGGGCAATTTCGGTCGCGCGTTGAGCAGCAAACACAGACTGGCGATCAATAAAATCACGCAACCTCCCACGCGAAGTGTCTTCTCAGGCAGGTATGCGAGCGCCGCGACGCCCGCCGGGATCGACAGCGCATAAGCTGTAGCCATCGGCGTCAACCATTTCCAGCTGACGTCGCGCCACACGCCGGGAATCAAGGCGATGCTCGCGATCACCTCCATTGCTTGCGCGGTCGGGATAATGAGCTTTGGCGAAATGATGAAGGCCGCGCTGGCCACCAGCACGGCAGACAAACCAAACCCGGAGAACCCCCGCGCGAGGCCCGCCACAAAAGCGCAGGCGGCGAGGAGGATGACGTGTTCGGGTGCAGCGGGCAAGGGCATAGGTAGACGTTACCCGAACTGCTCCTACCCGGCGTCAGTGGACTACAGCGATAAACTCGGCACACACGATGATTGTTATCGCAAAGGCTCCTATATGAAAATCCTCAAACAAGTGCTCCTCGCCATAGTGGTGGCCGTAAGCGCGATGGTCGCGTCCGCGCAGGACAAAGTGGTCTATCACGTCGATCAGGCGGCGACGCAAGGGATCAAAGGCTTGCGCAACATCCGTAACCACCTCGATACCGCGCCTGACACGAAGATCATCGTGGTCACGCATGCTGAAGGCGTCGACATGTTGATGGAAGGCGCAAAAGACGAGAAAAGCAAAACTGAATACGCGCCGCTGGTGTCAGCACTGAAGGCGCGCGGGGTGCGTTTCGAAATTTGTGAAATTACGCTCAAAAATCGCAATCTGAAAAAAGAGCAATTTATTCAAGAGGCCGACTTTACCCCGTCCGGCGTGGTGCGCATCGCGCAGTTGCAAAGCCGCGACCACTTCGCGTACATCAAGCCATAGACGCTATTGTTTTTGCGCTGTGAACTGCGGCGCGTGCAGGGTGTTCTGTGGAACCGCTGCCGCAACAGCCGGTTCATCGGTAGTGCCAAAGCGACGAGTACCGTCTAGTGCAAGGCCTGCACCTCACCGCTGACCTTTACCGCTGCGCGTGTGCGCCGTCGTTCATGCGAGACAGCGGCGCGCTGAAACACACCTGTGTGACGCTCGCGACGAACGCGGGACTGACCGTTGTTGGCGAGCACTTTCACAGCTTCGCTGACGCGGGTGGCGTGACCGGTGTGGTGCTGCTTGCCGAATCGCACCTGGCGATACACACCTGGCCCGAGTTGAACGCGGTCACACTCGACGTTTACGTCTGCAATTTTCGCGATGACAATAGTCGCAAAGCGCAGGCGTTGACGGATTTGCTGGTGACGCTGTTCGCGCCAAAAACCGTCAATTGCAATTCGTTGCTTCGCGGCGCACCGGCAGGTCGGCCCGATCCCCTGACGCTGGAATGGTTGACGCCGGAAGTCGCACATGGTTTCACCCTCCGTCAGCCGCCCGTTTTGATACCGAGCGCCTACCAGCGCATCGAGTGGCACGACACGAAAGCGATGGGCCGCATGCTCGCGCTGGACGGTGCGTTCATGTTGTCCGAACGTGACGAATTTATTTATCACGAATGCATGGTGCATGTGGCCGCCCTTGCGCATGTTGACCCGAAACGGGCGCTGGTCATGGGCGGTGGCGACGGCTGCGTCGCCCGTGAATTACTGAAACACGCGAGCATCGAGGAGATTGTGGTGGCGGAGCTTGATCCAGAGATGGTGACGAGCTGCCGTGAGCATTGGTCAGACGTGAACGATCACGCGTTTGATGACCCGCGAGTGCGTGTTGAAATTGGCGATGCGCTCGCCTTTCTGCGAAATTCGACGCTGCGTTACGACATCATTGTTATGGATCTGACCGATCCTGACGGCGGCGAATCCACACCGCTATATGCAACCGAAGCCTACCAACTGATTCGCGACTGTCTGCCGCCCGAAGGCGTGTTGAGCCTGCACCTCGGCAGCGCGTTTTTTCATCCCGAGCGCTTCGCGACGACGCTACGTGATTTGCGCACTGTGTTTACGGAGGTGCATGCCTACAAAGCGTTCATGCCGACCTATGGCGCGGAATGGGGCATGGCGTGCGCTTCGATGCGCACCAATCCGCGTGTACTCAGCGAGGCAGCGATTGCGCAGCGATTGGCACAGCGCGGTATCGATGATTTGCGCTTTTACACGTCGCGTGTACATGCCAGCTTATTCGCATGGCCGGGATATGCAGAGACGTTGGGCGTCTAATTTTGTAGGAGCGGCCCTGGCCGCGATCATCACGCCGCGCGCAGCCGTAAAGTGGTATCAGCTTTATGCCAAGAATGTCGACAAATAAGGGCATAGATGCCTAAAACGTCGTAAGTCGATATATGGCGAAATTGTGGTCTATGCCCAACCATATTGAGCTTTTCAGCGAAAAGCTGTATGTAAAAAAAGCCCGGATGCGGGCATCCGGGCTTTCTTCGCTGCGGCGCTGTAGGCGAATTAGTTAATCGCCAAACGCTTCTGAGTCGTCGCGTTTTTCTTCGGCAGCGTCAATGTTAAAACGCCGCGATCATGATTCGCCGAAGCCTTCTCCGCATCGACCGCGTGTGGCAACCGGAAGTTGCGCGATGCCGCGCCGTTGACGCGTTCGGTCAGCACCAGAGTTGCCGCCGTTTCGCCGTCAGCAGGCTCAGTGCTCGCGCGCTTGAACGTTGCTTCGACGCGAACGGTTTTTTCATCAACGTCCACCGTGATGTCTTCTTTTGCGACGCCGGGAACGTCCAGTTGCAGGATGTACGCGGCGGCGGTTTCACGAACATCCGCGCGCAGGTCGACCGCCGTATTTTCAGTACGGGCGGCGGTGCCGAACACTTGGGACGCCAGCGTTTCCAGAGCGCGATCCACGCCTGACGCGTGATGAGCGCCTACCGGGTTCCAGCGGACGTTCGGGTTGCCATTAAATCGAATAAAACCAGTCAAAGCTATCTCCTTCATTGGGGTTGCGCTGAAATGATGGGTGCAGCGCTTGTGCAATAGAAGGTGAGTGTGCGGGTGGTCTTTTCAAGCGTTGGCCAACCTCGATTTGAGATGAACCCCTAGACGTTGGCGAACCCTCTTGAAAGATAAAACGGACGCCCTATTGTGCGTCCGCGATTTTTCAAGTAGCGGCGCGCAGCCTCGCCCCGCAACTACTGGGCACCTCTAATAATTCATTTGTGCGGCGCAGTGTTAGGAGCCCGGAGCGCAGCAACCGCAGCGTACGCGCAGGTCACGTGAGGATTGCGAGCACCGAGCGACGACACAATGCGCCGCACAAATGAA
>JAYVNO010000157.1:0-13514 GCA_043758415.1 Burkholderiales bacterium | reverse complement strand
GTTTAGCAAGCAATCCTGCTCAAAGCGCGAAGGCTGCCTGCACCGTGTGCGGCATTCACCGTAGCATTGCAGGCACGTTTTCTGATCGCTTACGCTATGACAACCCTGCTCCTACCCCGCCCACCCTCAGACCTCGTCAGACTCGCCATCAACCCGCAGCGGTTGTGGGATTCGTTAATGGAGTTGGCAAAGCTTGGCGCTACCGACAAAGGCGGCGTTTGCCGACTGGCCTTAAGCGATCTTGATCGGCAGGGCCGGGAACTGTTCGTGCGGTGGGTCACGGAGGTGGGATGCACGGTGCGTGTCGACGCTATTGGCAACCTGTTTGCGCGCCGCGCCGGTCAGGATGCCAGCCGCCCGGCCGTTGCCACCGGCAGCCACATCGACACCCAACCCACGGGCGGCAAGTTCGACGGCAACTACGGCGTGCTGGCGGGACTGGAAGTTTTGCGTACGCTCAACGATGCTGGGATCCGCACTGTGGCACCGCTCGAAGTGTGCGTGTGGACGAACGAGGAGGGCTCACGTTTCGTCCCCGTGATGATGGGCTCTGGCGTATATGCAGGCGCATTCACGCTGGATTACGCGCTGGCTGCCACCGATCGCGATGGTGTGACCGTTGCCGAGGCGCTTAAAAACATCGGCTTCGCGGGCGATTCGCCTGCTGCGGTGGCGGACGGTGCGCCCGTTTTTGCGGCTTATTTTGAAGCTCACATTGAGCAGGGCCCCGTGCTTGAAGATGCCCGTATCCCGCTTGGCGTAGTGACCGGGGCGCTTGGTCAACGCTGGTATGACGTCATCGTGACCGGGCAGGAGGCACATGCGGGCCCGACTCCGATGAAGCTGCGGCGCGACGCGCTGCTCGGAGCCACCGGGTTGATGCAACGGGTGAGCCGTATCGCGATGGACGAGCAGCCCAATGGCCGCGGCACGGTGGGCTATGTGCATGTGCATCCCAACTCGCGCAATGTAATTCCTGGTCGTGTGACTTTCACTGTTGACTTCCGCCATGCCGATGACGAGGGCTTGAGCCGCATGGATGCGCGCCTCCGCGAGGCCTGTGCTGCGCTGCCGGCAGAAGCCGGATTGACCGTGTCCATCGAGCAAACCGTGTATTTCCCGCCAGCCCGATTCTCCGAGCCACTCGTGCGTGCTGTCCGGCAAGGGGCCATGCGCGCAGGACTTGCACATATCGACATCGTCAGCGGGGCTGGTCATGACGCAGTGTATGTTGCGCGCACCGCTCCCGCCGCCATGATTTTCGTGCCCTGCAAGGACGGTATTTCACACAACGAAATTGAGGACGCCAAACCGGAACACCTCGCTGCGGGCTGCACCGTGCTGCTGCACGCGATGCTCGACCAAGCGGGCATTGCAGCGTGAACCTGAAAGCGCTGCAACTTACGGCCCAAGCTTTCGCGCCGTACGGCACAGTCCTGCAAGCGCCGACGGGCAATGGTCGTCTGATCAATGGCGGCACCAGCGAACGATTTGACCTGGTTGACGATTTGCAGTTGTGCGCTAGCGGCGGTCGGGCACAACTCGCGCTGTTCCGGGCGCAGACGCGTAGTTTTCCGCATGCAGTGACTGCGATGGAACGGCATGCACTCGGCAGCCAGAGCTTTGTGCCCATGGGCGCTGCGCTGCGTTTTGTGGTCGTTGTGGCGCATGCCGATGATGCGCCGGGCCGAAAAGCGCTTGCGGCTTTCGTCACCGACGGACGTCAAGGCGTGACGCTCGCCCGCGGCACCTGGCACCATGCGCTGCTTGCCGTAGACGCGGGCGATTTCATTGTGATTGAAAGCGCCGCACCCGTGCTTGACTGCGAGGTGTGTGAGCTGCCCAGCTCGGTCAGCGTTACTTGGTAGCGTCCTCAAGCTCGGCGATTTTCTCAGCGAGTCCAATCAGCGACCGATCCGATCCCGCAGGCCCAAGTAGCGACACGCCCAGTGGGGCGCCATCGCGCTGCGCCAGTGGCATCGACATCTGCGGGAAGCCACTGAGTCCCGCGACACAAAGCAGGCGAATCGCTTTGTTGCGGTAGTCCTCAAAGCTTTCGTCTGATGCTTTGCGTAACGGTGCGATGTCCGGCATGGTCGGCATCAGCAACACGCCATCACTGCCGAGTAATGTCGCGAGTTGCATGCCGAATTTGCGGCGAAACTCACGGGCCGAAGCAACCTCATTGTCAGTCACGTTGCGCGACCATGCGAAGCGTTCGGCCACTCCTGGGCCGAGTGGCGGCGCGTAGCGCTCAATCATCGGGCCGTTGGTGAGCCAGCCTTCGCGCCCCTGAATGTAGCGAAAATTCCAGTACATCGCGTCCCAGTCGCCGAGCGCGATCTGCATCACCGGCGTCACCTCGCCCAGCGCCGCTTGCACCCTTTGGACTGCGCCCTGCAACGCGCTTGTGACTGGCGCGACGAGCATCGCCCACAAATCTTCGGGCCATAACAAACGAACTTTTTCGGGCAATGGATTCGAGTCTGCGCCGAGCAGCACATCGGCCACTCGTGCGAAAGTGCGGGCGTCGCGCGCGAACCAGCCACAGGTGTCAAAGCTGGGTGCGAGATCGAGCACGGCGTCCAGGCTGATGCGGCCATGCGTCGGCCGGATGCCGTAGAGATTGCAGTGATTGGCGGGCGCGCGCATCGAGCCGCCAGTATCGGTGCCCAGCGCGAAATCGCACAGGCCAGACGACACTGCAGAAGCCGAGCCCGACGAGCTGCCACCCGTAATGCGATCAACGGCGGCCCCATTGATCGGCGCGCCAAAGTGCGCGTTGTTACCGTTCATCGAAAACGCCAGTTCATCAGTCACCGTCTTGCCGACGAAGCGGGCACCGGCATCCAGCAGCATCTGCACGGCGGGCGCGGTACGCGTCTTGATGCCCGACATCGCGAGCAGGAACGGACTGCCGCCGCCCGTGGGATATCCGGCGACGTCAAACAAATCCTTTGCCGCAAAGTGCAGATCGGCCAGTGGGCCGATCGCAGCGCTCGGTACCGGTACATCCGGGTACGGAACAAACGCGTGGGTGGGGTCGTGGATGGTCATGGTTTTACGGTGAGTCAGGTGATCAGGGTCGGTGTGATAACGGCAACGTCAGCAACGCGGATGCAGCGGACGCGGTGCTGCGGTGCGATTTCGAAGGCAGCGGGTCGTTCTGCGCGACACGCATCGATGGCGAGGCCGCAGCGTTCGGCGAATGCGCAGCCGGGTGGCAAAGCGGACAGGTCGGGCGGCGCGCCGCCGATAGTTTCCAACCGCGTGCCGCGCGCCATCGCTCCGTGGGCGCGGCTTTTCAGTAGCGCGATGGTGTACGGATGTCTTGGCGAGCGGATTAACTCGCGCACGGTGCCTTCTTCAACAATGCGGCCTGCGTACATCACGGCTATGCGATCCGCCACCTCAACGGCAGCACCGATGTCGTGCGTGACGAACACGACCGAAAGGCCAAGCTCACGTTGAAGCTCGCGTAGCAGCAGGAGAATCTGAATTTGCACCGTGGCATCAAGCGCGGTGGTCGGCTCGTCGGCGAGAAGCAGTTGCGGTTTGCAGGCGAGAGCCAACGCGATCATGGCGCGCTGGCGCATGCCGCCCGACATCTCATGCGGATACGCGTGCAGGCGGCGCTCAGGACTTGGAATGCGCACGCGCTCAAACAATTCCAGCGCGCGCCTCTGCGCCTCAGCGGAGGACGCCGGTTCGTGCCTGCGGATCGACTCGACGATTTGCGCGCCGACCGAATACACCGGGTCGAGTGCCAACAGCGGTTCCTGAAAAATCATCGATGCGACCTTGCCGCGAAAGTCGGTGAGCTCGCGTTGCGACATCGCGAGCACGTCGCGCCCAGCAACCTGCACCTGACCGCCGATACGCGTGCTTCGTTCGCTGTGCAGACGAAGCATGGTGCGCAGCGTCACGCTCTTGCCCGATCCTGACTCGCCGATCAGTGCCACTACCTCGCCACGCTGAATATCAAGACTGACGCCGGTGACAGCGTGCACCGGCTTGCGACCGGAGGTGAAGGTAACGCTAAGGTCACGCAGGCTGACCATGAGCTCCGATGCGTTCATGCCGCTTGTGCCTGCGGATGTGCCTGGGGATGGCCGCTGCCGGACTCGTACATCAGGCAACTCACCGCTTGCGCTGCGCCTGCAACCACGGGCACAGGCACGCGCTGGCCGCACACCGGTGCAGCCAGAGCGCAGCGGGGGTGAAATCGACAGCCGGACGGCGGGTTAATCGGGTTGGGCGGGTCACCTGCGAGGGAAGCATCTTCAGTGCGATGGTCCGGATCCAACGACGGCATCGACGACAACAGCGCGCGGGTGTAAGGATGGGCTGGAGCTTCGTAGAGCACATCTGACGGGCCAATTTCTGCGACCTGCCCAAGGTACATCACCATCACGCGGTCACTCATGTAGCGCACAACGTTCAGGTCGTGGCTGATGAACACGTAGGTGAGGCCAAACTCGGCTTTCAAGTCGAGCAGCAGGTTGATCACCTGCGCTTCCACCGATTTGTCGAGCGCCGATACGGCCTCATCCAGAATCACCATGCGCGGCTGCAACGCAAGTGCGCGGGCAATGTTCACGCGCTGACGCTGTCCGCCCGACAGCTCGTGCGGATAGCGCTCCGCAAAGCGAAGTGGATCGAGTCCGACGCGCACCAGCAGATCGCGTGCGCGGTCAATCGATTCGTGCTTTGGTACGCCATGCACCTGCGGCCCGAACGCTACTGAATCTTCAATAGTCAGGCGCGGGTTAAGCGACGCATAACTGTCCTGAAACACCATCTGCACCTGACGGCGAAATTGCTTGATTGGCAGGTCGCGGCTGCCGACTGCGAGGCCATCGAACACCACCTCACCAACAGTCGGATTGATGAGCTGCATCAACAGGCGCGCCGTGGTCGACTTGCCGCAACCGGATTCGCCAACCACGCCGAGCGTTTCGCCTTTGAGCACTTCAAAATCAACACCATCTACTGCGCGTACAACGCCACCACCACGCCCGAGCGGGTCGCGCTTCAGCGGAAAATGCTTCCGCAGCCCACGCACCGTGAGCAACGGTTGGGCCGGACCGCCGACGTCTTCGTTCATCGCCATCAGCCCTTGTTATCCATGGCGGCACGCAGGCCATCCGAGAGCAGGTTGAACGAGATTGACGTGATGAAAATCATCACGCCCGGCAGCGCTGCGACCCACGGCTGGACGTAGATTGCGGTCCGCAAGGTATTGAGCATCAGGCCCCACTCAGGCTCCGGCGGCTTCACGCCGAGGCCGAGAAACGACAGGCCCGACGCCAGAATCATCGAGACTGCGATCAAACTGGTCGCGTATACGAAAATAGGCCCCAGCACATTGCCGAGCACATGCACCCGCACGATGGTAAAGGCGTTGGCACCTGACGCGCGCGCGGCCTCGACATAGTCGCGGCTACGCACCTGTGTGGTCACGCTCTCAGCCACCCGCGCAATCTGCGGAATGAAAACAATGGTCAGAGAGATCAACGAATTGAAAATTCCGGCACCAAGCACACCTGACAACGCAATGGCCAGCAACACTGACGGAAACGCGTAAAACACGTCGATGGTGCGCATGATTGCGGTGTTAACGAGGCCGCCTGCGTAACCGGCCACGATACCGAGCAGCGTGCCAATAATGAAGGCGAAAATGACCGGTGTGATGCCGATGAACAGCGACAGTCGTGCGCCGACAATCAGCCGCGACAGCATGTCGCGCCCCAGTTCATCGCTGCCTAATGGAAAGCCCTCGGTGCCAACGGGTTTGAGTCGTTTGAGCATCGACGACTGGTACGGGTCGGCGGGTGCGAGCCACGGGCCGAACAGCGCGAGGCCGATCAGCAGCAACACCACGAACGCTGCCGCCATCGCCACCGGATCGCGCGTGAAGCGCAGCATGGCCGACGCCCAATAGCCGCGCGAACGCTGCATGACGAGCGGTTTCATATGCCCACCAGCCGGAGCCGCAGTCAGTGTAGCCACGGTTCAGGCCCTCGCGATGCGCGGGTCGAGCAGCGTTTGCAGAACGTCAACCAGCAGATTTAGCACCACGAAAAACAACGCCAGCACGAGAATTGTGCCCTGCAGCAGCGGCAGATCGCGCTGGAAGATGGCGGAGTTCAGCAGGAAGCCAGTGCCGGGCCACGAAAACACCGTTTCGATCAGGATCGACCCGCCGAGCAGGTAGCCCAGCTGCAACCCCATGACCGCTAGCGCCGTGGGCGCTGCATTCTTCAACATATGCCGAAACACGCCGACATGGGTGAGTCCTTTCGCACGCAGGCCGACGATGAATTCCTGATCGAGAATGTCGGCCACCAGCGCGCGCACCGTGCGCGCGATGATGCCCATCGGGATGACTGACATAGTGATGGCCGGCAGCACCAAAAACTGAATGTGTTCCCAATCCCACGCCCAGTCACTCGAGCCACCCGGTCCGGCACCGGTGGCCGGCAGCAGCATGAGCTGCGACGAAAACACAATCACCATCACCATGCCGAGCCAATAATGCGGCACGCTGACACCGAGCACCGAAAGCATTGAAGCGATACGGTCAAGCCAGGAGCCGCGGAAGTACCCAGCCACGAAGCCAAACAGACAGCCGAGCACGAAACCGATTACGGTCGCAACAACCGCCAGCCGCAGCGTATTGCCAACGGCGGTCAGTACCTCAGTTGCGACCGGCCGATTGCTGGCGATGGATACGCCCAGGTCGCCGTGCATTGCACGCCAGAGCCACATCGCGAACTGCTCCGGGAGCGAGCGGTTGAAGCCGTACAACTCGCGCAACTGCGCCTGCAAGTCAGCCGACGCATCTGGCGGAAGGATTGATACCAACGGGTCTCCTGGTGCCAAGTGCACCAGTAAAAAGCACACGAACGCGACGCCTACCATGGTTGGCAGCGCGTAGAAGACACGACGAAGAAGATAAGAGAGCATGAGCGTTCAGCCCGCTCCCCGGCTATGGGGAACGAAGGGAAATGGTCGCGTCGCCCGTTACTCCATCGTCATGGTGGCTATATCAATAAACCAGCTTCTCGGTTGCACCACGTTTTTGACTTTGGCCGACATCGCGCGCGGACCGACGTCGTGAGCGATCCACACGAAAGGTGCGTCGTCCACAATGTAGGTGTGCAGTTTTGCGAGCGCAGCGTCGCGGGCTTTGTCGTCGAAGCTGGTGCGCGCATCGGCCACCATTTGGTCGACTGCGGGGCTGCCGTAGTAGCCCCAGTTGTTCGATACGGGCGGGAACGTTTTAGTGCTCACGAAGCGGACCATTGCGAAGAACGGGTCCATCGCAGCGAAGCTCACGTTGGTCGCGTTGGCACCATTGGCTGACGGGTCTTTGGCACCCTTGCGCCAGTTGGTGAACAGGGTGTTCCATTCGATCACGTCGAACTGCACGTCGAAGAAGCAGGCTTTCAGCGATTGCTGGGCAAACTCATTCATCGGCAACGGCTGCATCTGGCCAGAGCCCGAGGCCGAGATCTGCACTTTCACTTTGATAGGCTTCGTCGCCGAATAGCCCGCTTGCGTCATCAGCGCCTGCGCCGCCTTGACGTCGTACCTGATGTCGAAGACGGGTTTGCCGAACCACGGGTGACCCGGCGGCACGGTGCCCTTGGGCTCGGCCATCATGCCGCCGAGCAGTTGCTTCATGCCGCCGCGATCAATGCAGAGGTTTGCCGCCTGACGGACGCGCTTGTCCAGCCACGGTGAGCCTTCGACGAAGGACAGTTGCCACGGCCAGACATGCGGCTGTGGGTTGGAATACATTTTGAAGCCCCGCTGCGTGATCTGCGCCATGGCATCGGGTGCAGGCGCTTCGATCCAGTCGACCTGACCGCCGAGCAGCGCGGCGGTGCGGGCATTGGCCTCGGGCATTGGCAACATCACGATCTTATCGATTTTCGGCACGCGTTTGGCGTCCCAATAGGTTTTATTCGCAGCAAGTTCGAGCCGCTCGCGTGCGACAAAGCGCGTGACCTTGAACGGGCCCGATCCGGCGGGGTCAGCCGCGAACGCGGTCCATGCGGCCTTGGAGCGTTCGGCTGGCACCGTCACGCTCGCGGCGACGGCCTTCAACTTCGTGTCCCAATGCGCGGGTGAAGCCATGAACAGGTTGGTCAGATTGATCGGCAGGAAGGAATCGGGCTCGCTGGTGGTCAGCTCGACTGTCATGTCGTCGACCTTGCGTGCGCTTCTAAGCGTCGGCATGCGCGACGCGGTGACGCCGACCTGACTTGGGTCGAACTGGAGCGCATCTTTGTCGAGCACCTTGTTGACGTTCCAGACGACAGCGTCCGCATTGAACGCGGAGCCATCATGGAATTTGACACCGGGGCGCAGCTTGAATGTCCACTTGGTCTTGTCTTTGGCGTCCACCGCCCATGACGTGGCGACGCCTGAGATCAGAACGCTTGGCGCATCGGCCTTCGACAGATCCCATTGCGTCAGCGAGTCGTAGATCGGAATACCAGTGAAGCGGTTGCCCTCAAATCCCTGATCAGGCTGGCCGAGCGTGCGCGGAATATCCGCCGCCGTCATGGCAATGCGCAGCGTTTTTTCTTGCGCGAACGCATTGGCATGAACAAGACTGAACGCAACCAATGCGCACAGCGTGAGTGGCTTTATGACCAGGCTACGTGAGTCAAGCTTCATAAAATATCCTTAAAGTAGACGGGCAATTATCGGACATAGCATGCACAAGCCATGCCAGTGTAGGCGGTTGTTAGCCAGCGCGCATTCGCTCACCGATACTGAACGCAACGCGTTGCACGTTTACCATTCAGGCATGAACCGTACTGTAATCTGCGCGTTGCTGGCTGCGGCCCTGTTTGGGGCCAGCACGCCGTTTGCAAAGCAGTTGCTTGGAGACATTCATCCACTGCTGCTGGGCGGTCTCCTGTACCTTGGCAGTGGCACTGGGTTGGGCGTCATTCGGCTGCTTCGGGACCGCGGATGGAGCTCATCTGGTATTACGAGGGCCGAATGGCCGTGGTTGCTGGGCGCAATATTTTTCGGTGGTGTGCTGGCACCGGTAGCCCTGATGATTGGCCTGTCGCGTATTAGCGGATCTACGGCGTCGCTGCTGCTCAATCTGGAAGCGGTGTTGACCGCAGTGCTGGCCTGGGTCGTTTTTAAAGAAAACGCAGACCGGCGTATCGTGTTCGGCATGCTGGCTATCGTTGCCGGTGGCGTGGTGTTGGTGTGGCCAGTGGCGGGCGCGGTGGCGTCAGATTGGCTCGGACAAGCGGCCATCGCTGCGGCGTGTTTTTGCTGGGCGATTGACAACAACCTGACGCGAAAAGTGTCTGCCTCAGACGCATTTTTTATCGCCAGCAGTAAGGGCGTGATTGCGGGTGTCGTCAACACGTTGCTGGCGATCTTGTTGGGCGTGGCGCTGCCCGGCGTATGGGTCACCCTGACGGCAATGTCGGTGGGCTTGCTGGGCTATGGCATCAGCCTCGTGTTGTTCGTGCTCGCGCTGCGCGGCCTCGGCGCAGCGCGCACCGGGGCATATTTTTCGACCGCGCCGTTCATTGGCGCTGCGGTGTCGCTGGTGCTGCTTGGCGAATCGGCGACGCCGCTGTTCTGGGGCGCGGCGGCGCTGATGGCGGTCGGCGTCTGGCTGCATCTGACCGAACACCATGAGCACGACCACACGCATGAGGCTGTGACGCATGCGCACCAGCACGCCCACGACGACGGGCATCACGATCATACGCACGATTTCGGCTTCGATTGCGAGGGCGATCAGACGGCAACGCACGAGCATGCGCATCAACACGTTACGGTGAATCACAAGCATCCGCACTTTCCTGACGTTGATCACCGGCATGTGCATTGAAGCGCACTGGAAATAAAAAAGCCCGCATCGCGGGCTTTTTCCCAAGCACGCCGGGACTACAAATCCAGAGAAATTTTCTTGGCATCAACCACGCGTTTCCATTTCGCGACTTCACGCTTAATCTGATCGGTGAATTGCTCTGGTGTGCTGCCGACAACGAAGGCGCCGTTCTCTTCAAACTTCTTTACGGTGTCCGGATCTTTCAACACCTGAATCGCCGCGTCATAGATTTTTTTTGTGATGTCTTTTGGCATGTTGGCAGGGCCGACCAGACCGAACCAGGTGTCTGCTTCATAGCCCTTCAAACCCAATTCTGCAAACGTCGGGACGTTCGGCAGCTGCGGAATCCGTTTCGGGAAGGCCAGCCCAATCGGAATGAAGTTGCCAGACTTGATTTGTGCCAGCGACGAGGACAGGTTGTCCCACATGATCGGCACATTACCTGCAAGCACGTCGGTCACCGCAGGGCCTGCACCCTTGTAGGCAATGTGTTGCGCATCAGTGCCGGTTTCGACCAGAAACAATTCCATGGCCAGATGACCGACGCCGCCTGCGCCCGAGCTTGCGTAGCTGTATTTGCCGGGGCTCGCTTTCAGCGCGGCAACGAAAGACGCGTAATCCTTGTGCGGAAAGTTCTTGTTCACCACGATGATGCCGGGCACTGAGGCGAGGTTGGTGATGTGTGTGAACTGCGTCAGCGGATCCATCTTGTTATTTTTGTAAGCGACGATGTTGGTGCCCATGGTCGACACCGAGCCCATGCCGATGGTGTAGCCGTCCGGCGCAGCTTTGGCGATCTCGGCGGCACCGATGGAGCCACCGGCACCCGCACGGTTTTCCACGATCACCGGCTGCCCAAGGATCGGCGTCATCTTGGCGGCCATGATGCGTCCCACAATGTCGGTGGTGCCACCCGGTGCGAAAGGAATGATGATCTTGACCGGCTTGTTCGGATAGCCCGAGCCCGTTTGCGCGAACGTGGTGCCGACAACAAGCGCTGCGGCCAGCGCGCTGAATGCTTTGGTGAAACGCATGGGTATTCCTTCGAAAATGTGCGTGAAAGTGTACGTCTAGAACGGCAAAACCAGTTCGGGGTTGACCCGAGCAAATTGCGCGCGGAAATCATCTTGAATGCGCTGTAGCGCTTCTGGGGTGTCCGCCTCAAAACGCAGCACAATTACCGGCGTTGTGTTAGATGGGCGTGCGAGTCCGAAGCCGTCCGCGTATTCCACACGCAGGCCATCGATGGTGGCGATGCGCGTGTAGTTGTTGAACTTCGCCGTGGCCTTCAGCCGCTCCATCAGCGTGAAGTGTTCGCCCTCGGCGCACTTGATGTTGAGCTCCGGCGTCGACGGCGCGTTGGGCAAGTCTTCGAGCACTTTGCTCGGATTCGCCGACTTCGAGACGATTTCCAGCAAGCGCGCGCCGCAGTAAATTGCGTCATCGAAACCGTACCAGCGTTCCTTGAAGAAAATGTGCCCGCTCATCTCGCCCGCCAACGGTGAACCAGTTTCTTTGAGCTTGGCTTTGATCAGTGAATGTCCCGTCTTCCACATCAGCGGAACGCCACCGTGGTCGACGATGTATTTGTCGAGCAGGCGTGAAGATTTCACGTCGTAAATAATGGTCGCGCCGGGGTTGCGCGACAGCACGTCCCCCGCGAACAACATCATTTGCCGATCCGGAAAAATCACTTCGCCAGACTTGGTGACCACACCCAGACGATCGCCGTCGCCGTCAAACGCGAGACCGAGTTCGACATCAGTTTCTTTGACGACTTTAATCAGATCTGCAAGATTTTCAAGCTTTGACGGATCAGGATGATGATTCGGAAAAGTGCCGTCGATTTCGCAATACATCTCGGTCACATCACAGCCCATTGCGCGGAAGATTTTCGGTGCCAGTTCTCCTGCTGCACCGTTGCCGCTATCAATGGCAATCTTCATCGGGCGCGCCATTTTGACGTCGCCCACGATACGATGAATGTAGGCGTCGTTCACGGCAACCGCGCTATGTGTGCCACGGCCCTTGAGTACATCACCCGACTCCGCACGCGTTTTCAGCGCGAGGATGGTGTCGCCCCAAATCGCCTCACCCGCGATCACCATCTTGATGCCGTTGTAGTCGGGCGGATTGTGGCTGCCGGTAACGCTGATGCAAGAGCCGGTGCCAAGTTGATGACCGGCGAAGTAGGAAACAGGCGAGGGCACCAGACCCAGATCAATCGCGTTGCAACCGGTCGAGACAATGCCGTCGCGCAAGGCTTGTGAGAGCTCAGGGCCGGACAGGCGTCCATCGCGGCCCACAGCAATGGTCGGTGCGCCGCGTTCGATGGACAACGAGCCAAGCGCCTGACCGATGGCGTAAACGATTTCCGGCGTGAGCGTTTTGCCAACGATGCCGCGAATGTCGTAAGCCTTGAAGATTTCTGAGGGAAGTTGCATGCTGATTTTTGGGTTGTTTGTAGGAGCGGCTCTGCCGCGACCTACGTTGAGCACATAGCCATGGGTCGCGGCAGAGCCGCTCGTACATGTGAAGAATTCGCTATTTTGCCTTGATCGCCGCAGCAAAGAACTCGCACAGCCGCTCAGGCAACCAGTTCAAGCGCCCCGGAAACGAGCCGGTGACGAATCCTACGTGACCGCCGTCGGTGGGTTGCTCTAGCGTGACGTTGTCCGGGACTTCGGCGACGTTCGGGAAGAGGGATGCTGGTACGAACGGGTCGTTCATCGCGTTGATTAGCAAAAACGGGACGCGAATTTTTGCGATGAAGCCGCGTGATGAGGCGCGGTGGTAGTAGTCCCACGAGCTTGTGTAGCCGTGCGTCGGCGCGGTGTAGTGCTCGTCGAATTCGGGGAAGCTTTTGGGGTTGGTGAGAAAGAATTTTTCACGCAACTGCGGATGTAATTCCATGCGCGCTTCATAGGTGGCACCCCTGGCGCGCATAAAGTAGCGATTGAAAATCCAGTTTTTGCCGTGGAGGATCGCCTCGGCCGAGATGCCGAGATCGAGCGGGTTCGATACAGATGCGGCGGCGCTGATGACGGCGCGTGCGGCGTTGCCTTGTTCGCCGCACCATTTGGTCAAGGCGTTGCCGCCGAGCGATACGGCCGCCGCGAAAATGGTTCGTGTCGGAAAGCGTTTGCGCATTTCATTGAGCACGATGTCGCAGTGTTCGCTGTCGCCCGAGTGATACGAGCGCGGCAGGCGGTTGGGCTCGCCGGAGCAGCCGCGAAAATGCGCGACCATGCCTGTCCAGCCGCGTGCGTTGGCGCTGGCCATCGTATTGCGGCAGTATTGCGAGTTGCTCGAGCCTTCTAAGCCGTGGAAGAAGACGAGCAACGCCTGCCTTGCATCCGGCGCATCCGCCCAATCGAGATCAATGAAATCGCCGTCATCAAGTTCGAGGCGCTCGCGCCGATACGCAATTTTTGGGCGCGGAAGCCACTGGGCGTAGACAGTTTGCAGGTGGCCCGTGGGCAGCCACGAGGGGCGGTGGTACGTGGATTCGATGAGGGACATGAAATTGAGTTTAGGGCACTTCTAGAAATTCATTTTTCGGGATGAAATGCAAGGCGCACGGCGCGCAGCAACCTTCATTACCGCGCAGGTCACATGAGGATTCTGTTGCGCG
>JAYVNO010000156.1:0-35455 GCA_043758415.1 Burkholderiales bacterium | reverse complement strand
AACCCGCATTCCCTACATACGCTAAATCGTATCGCTCAGGCTCATTGCCCGTTGGAAATACACGCTTCGTTCAGGCTCATACGTCATTGGACAAGGCTTTTACGAGGCAAAGACGCATCTTCCTGATTTGCTTAAGCGCGTAGCGTCTGGCGAGACGGTGACCATCGAGAATCGCGGTACGCCGGTTGGTGTCGGCACTGGCTGACGATGCTGAGGGTAGGCGCGCCGTCATCGCTGCGATGAAGCATTCGCGGGGACGTGCAGGCGCTGGGTCGATCAATCAAGCGAGCTTTGATGCCTATCGGACGAAGGGACGCCGCTAGTGTCTCTGGCGTTTGTGCTCGATGCATCGGTGGCTATTCGCTGGGCGTTGCACGACGGCTCGGCTGCGGATCGTGCATACGCCGACCGCGTGCTTGATTCGTTGGCAGACAGTACGGCGCACGTACCCGCGCTTTGGCACACCGAGCTCGTTCATTTGTTGCGCTGCGCCGAGGACGACGCAAAGATTGGCGAATCGGCCATCGCCGCGTACTTTGCGCGCCTGAATCGGTTGCCAATTGAGACGGATCCGACTGCGTCGCGGGCGTTGTCGGCGAGCGTGGCGTCGGTGTCGCGCGAGTACAAGCTCTCGGGTTACGACGCCCAGTATCTGGAGCTTGCGCTGCGCTTGCAGCTGCCCATCGCAACACTTGATAAAAAACTTCGCAAGAGCGCCGTGAAAGCAGGGCTCTCGCTGTGGTTGCTGTGATGGGTATTTGCAGCGTGGTCGTCAGCTTTGCGGCACGGTCAATCGCGCACCCGCCTTCTATCACTCAACCGTAACACTCTTAGCCAAATTCCGCGGCTTATCCACATCCGTCCCCCGCGCTGTTGCCGTGTGATACGCGAGCAATTGCAGCGGCACTACGTGCAGGATGGGCGAGAGCACGCCGTAGTGTTCGGGCAGGCGGATGACGTGCAGGCCGTCGCTTGCGCTGATGTGCGAGTCGGCGTCGGCGAACACGAATAGCTCGCCGCCGCGTGCGCTGACCTCTTGCAGGTTGCTCTTGAGCTTCTCGATCAGCATGTCGTTCGGGGCGACGACGACGACCGGCATGGCCTCGGTGACGAGCGCGAGCGGGCCGTGTTTGAGTTCGCCAGCGGGGTAGGCCTCAGCGTGGATGTAGCTGATTTCTTTCAGCTTCAGCGCGCCTTCGAGCGCGACCGGGTAATGCAGGCCGCGACCGAGGAAGAGGGCGTTTTCTTTGCGCGCAAATTCTGCTGACCAGGCAATGATTTGCGGCTCCAACGCGAGCACGCTGGCGAGCGCGACGGGCAGGTGGCGCAACGCTTTCAGGTGCGCGGCTTCATCCTCTGCGCTCAAGTGACCGCGCTGTTTGGCGAGCACCAGCGTGAGCAAAAACAGCGCGGCGAGTTGCGTGGTGAATGCCTTGGTGGAGGCGACGCCGATCTCGATGCCTGCGCGCGTGATGTACGCGAGCGCGCATTCGCGCACCATCGCGCTGGTGGCGACGTTGCAGATGGTGAGCGTGTGGATGTGGCCGAGCGACTTAGCGTGTTTGAGCGCGGCCATCGTGTCCGCCGTCTCGCCGGACTGCGAAATGGTGACCACCAGCGCGCGTGGATTGGGCACGCTGTCGCGGTAGCGGTATTCGCTGGCGACTTCGACGTTGCACGGAATTTTTGCGATGCTTTCCAGCCAGTATTTCGCGGTGAGGCCGCTGTAATAACTGGTGCCACAGGCGAGGATCAGCACGCTATCGACATTTGAAAAAACGTCCTTGGCGTTCGCCCCGAACAGCTCCGGCACGATGCCTTCGACGCCTTCCAGCGTGTCGGCAATCGCGCGCGGTTGCTCGAAAATTTCCTTCTGCATGTAGTGGCGATACGGCCCGAGTTCGACCGCACCGGAATGCGCGAGCACGGTCTTCACGGGCCGTTCAGCGGCGCTCAATTCGCGACCCGCACGATCAACAATCCACACGCGACCGAGTTGTAAATCGACGACGTCGCCCTCTTCGAGATAGATGATTTGATCGGTCACGCCCGCGAGCGCCATCGCGTCCGACGCGAGGAAATTTTCGCCCTGACCGACGCCGACGATCAGCGGCGAACCGTTGCGCGCGCCGACCACACGATGCGGCTCGTCGCGGCAGAATACAGCTATGGCGTACGCGCCGTGCAGCCGCAGCACGGCTTGTTGCACGGCGCCGAAAAGATCGCCGTCGTAGAGATGATCGACCAGATGCGCGATGACTTCGGTGTCGGTCTGGCTGTCGAACACGTAGCCGCGCAGCTTGAGTTCGTCGCGTAGCGCGTCGTGGTTTTCAATGATGCCGTTGTGGACGAGCGCGATGCGATCGCGGCTGAAATGCGGGTGCGCGTTTTTCACCACGGGCGCGCCGTGCGTGGCCCAGCGCGTATGCGCGATGCCAGTGAAGCCTTCGAGGTGCGTGTCTGCGACCTCGCGCGCAAGCTCTGCCACGCGGCTCGTGCTGCGCGCACGCTTGAGGCCGCCATCGGCATGCACCGCGACGCCGCACGAGTCGTAGCCGCGATATTCGAGGCGCTTCAGACCCTCAACGAGGATGGGAGTGATGTTGCGGGAGGCGACTGCGCCGACGATGCCACACATGTTTTAAGGTCCTGGATCAGGCTTTTGATGTGTGAATCATAGGTCGGTGTGTTTGACGTGAGTTTGCAATTAATGTTGATAAACGAAGTAAAATTCCACTGATCCGCCAATTAGACAGATAATTGCAAAAAATAGATGATAGAGATGAAAAATTGCAGTTTAGTGATCTGGATTTACGAATTCTCGGTTCGCTTCAGCAAGACGCATCGCTCTCCAATCAAGCGTTAGCCGAGAAAGTGTTCACCTCCGCCGCGACCTCGTTGCGCCGCGTTCGAGCGCTGGAGGCGGCGGGCGTGATTGAGGCAACGGTGGCGATCCTGTCGCCCGCAAAGCTAGGCCCGCTGCTGCTGGCGATCTCCGAAATCACGCTCGACGTGCAGAACGCAGAGCGATTCGATGCGTTCGACGCGCTGGTTCGCGACGAGGCGGGCGTGACGCAGGCGTATCGAACTGCGCCCAGCGTTGACTTCACGCTGGTGCTCACGGTGCGCGATATGGCGGCATACAACGCGCTGGTGCAACGGCTGTTTACGGCGGCAAACAATGTGCGCAACGTGCGGTCAAGGTTTGTCACGAAGCGCAGCAAGTTTTCTGTGGCGCAACCGCTGCCGAAGCCTCGCGAATCATAGGGTGCGCTATTCGCACTATCGCGTCCGGCGCTGAAGTTTTGGTGCGCGGAGCGCACCCTATAAACACGATCAGCTTTTCAACGAATGCCCCACTTAATAACGGATTAGCGGCATAAAACGTCATTTGTCGATAATAGCGACTTTAAGGCGCAATGCCCAATTAGAACGGGAATTTCAGCCAAAAGCTGTATTGAGAATTTACGCCTCCGGCACGAAATTCAGCGACGCTGAATTGATGCAATAGCGCAGTCCCGTCGGCTTCGGCCCGTCGGGAAACACGTGGCCTTGATGCGCGTCGCACCTGGCGCAATGCACCTCGGTGCGGCGCATAAACCAGCCGTTGTCTTCTTTCGTTTCCACGTTTTCAGGCGACGCAGGCTGCCAGAACGACGGCCAACCGGTACCAGATTCAAATTTCGCGTCCGATGAATACGCTGGCTCGCCGCAACACACACAGGTGTACGTGCCCTTAACGTGATGGTCGGCGTACGCGCCCGTAAAAGCGCGCTCGGTGCCGTGTTCGCGCGCGACCTTGAATTGCTCGGCGGTGAGCATGGCGCGCCACTCGGCATCGGATTTGTGAATTTTTTTCATTATGTAATTCCTGAATTTTTTACTGTAGGAGCGGCTTTGCCGCGACCATTTCGATGGGCCAACGTTGGGTCGCGGCAGAGCCGCTCCTACAGAAACTAAACCGCGGCGACCTCAACCCGACAGTCATAAAACGTCGCGCCGCCGCCCAAGTCTGTGAGTGCCTGGCTCGTGAGATCGTTCACAAATCCCTCGGCACCGGGATGATTGCGCCAGTGGCCCCACAAAATTGTGGCGACGCCCGCACGCGTATCGTCAGTCACATGAGCGGCCAGTTTCATTACACCGCGATGGTTGAAGACGCGCACGGTTTGGCCTTCAACTACGTTGCGTGCGGCCGCATCGGCGGGATTCAACTGCACGGTCGGTGGTCCATGAGGCTTGGCGAGTGCTTCGATGTTGCCGAAGGTGGAGTTCATCGCGTTGCGTGCGGGAGGCGTATTGAGTGATAGCGGAAATTCCACCATCAAGTAGCTCGCCTCGCCTTCATGTGGCGGAATGTAGATTGGCAACGGATCGAATCCGCGATTCGCCAACGCTTCCGAATAGAACTCGCACTTGCCCGATGGCGTCCCGAACCCGCCCTCGGCAAATGGTGTGATGAAACCGTCTTTCTTGGGGTAATTCAGACGCAATATGCCGTCGCGTTCAAGCGTTGCAAAACTTTGTCCGGCAAGCGTTTTGTGTGACCAATCGAACGCATGTTGAATCAGCGATTCATCAGTTTCATCGAAGCACGAATCGGACAGGCTCATAGCCTTAGCAAGACGGCGAAACACCTCAGTATTCGGCAAACTCTCGCCCACTGGATCAATCGCGCGGCGATTCAGCACGAGATCGTAATGCCCGTAGCTGCGGTTGATGTCGTCATGCTCCGGCGAGGTCGTCGCGGGCAACACGATGTCGGCGTAGCGCGCCGTGTCGGTGATAAAAATATCATGCACAACGGTGAACAGATCGTAGCGCGCGAGACCTTTCAACACCGCGTTGCCATCGGGCGCGACGGCGGCGGGGTTGGAGTTGTAGACAAATAGGGCTTTGATTGGCTTTGTCCCCCTCTCCCCCGGAGGGGGGGAGGGAGCAGACCACGCCAGCGCATCCCCCAACGCACTCATATTCACCAAACGTGGCAGCTTGGCATCGCGCACAGGCATCAAATCAGGCCGTTCAAGGTACGCCAGATTCATCGGATAAGCGCCCGACGTAGACAGCAGCAACCCACCACTCGCCTCACGCCACGCGCCCGTGAGCGCGGGGAGGCAGGCGACCGTACGCACCGCCATGCCACCGCCGCCGTGGCGCTGCATGCCGTAGTTCAGGCGGATCGCGGCCTTCTTCGTGCTGCCGTACGCTTTGGCTAGCGCTTCAATATCGGCTACCGGAATCCCGCAAATGTCAGAAGCGCGTTGCGGCGGCCACTCTGCCGCACGCGTTTTCAATTGCTCAAAACCCAGCGTGTACTTCGCGATGTAATCGTGATCCAGCGCATGCGTTTCTGCGTCATCGCGCACCAGCACATGCATCATCGCCAGCGCCAGCGCCGCGTCAGTGCCCGGCTTGATCGGCAGCCATTGATGACACTTTTCCGCTGACAAAGACCGATACGGATCAATGGCTATGAGCCGCGCCCCACGTTTTTTGGCCTCCTGGCAACGGCTCCACAAATGCAGGTTCGACGTGATGGGATTTGTCCCCCACAGGATGATCAGCTCACTATGCGCAAACGCTTCGATGTCGGTGCCCAGGCGGGAGCCGAGCGTGACCGTGAGCCCCGCCCCACCGGCGCTTGAGCAGATCGTGCGGTCCAGTTGCGATGCGCCAAGCGTGTGAAAAAAGCGGCGATCCATCGAGCCATATTGCAGCATGCCCATGTTGCCAGCGTAGCTGTACGGCAGGATAGCTTCGGCACCGTGCTCACCGATGATCGCCTTGAATTTCGACGCAATCGTGGTCAGCGCTTCGTCCCACGAAATCGGCGCAAACTTGCCTTCGCCCTTCGCGCCAACGCGCTTCAGCGGCGTCTTGATGCGCGTCGGGTGATAGGTGCGCAGTGGATACTTTGCGACCTTGGTACAGAGCACGCCCGCCGTCACGCTATGTGTCGCCGAGCCCTTCACTTCGATCAATTTGCCGTCGGCAACGTGATACTCCAGCGCGCAGGTGTCCGGGCAATCGTGCGGGCAGGCACCTTTGGTGATTGAGACAGTTGCATTCATGGTTTTGGGAAATATTTGACGCTGGGTAGGCCCTCGAAGTGACGGTCTTGCGTCCACAGCGTGGCACCGTGAGCGATTGCCGTTGCATAGATCAGGCTGTCGGCGAGTGGCAGGCCATTGGCTGCCGCGCTGAGCACCAGCGCCAGATCGACATCGACTACCAGCGACCGCTGCATAAGTTCTGCCGCTTGTTCCGCATCGTCTGGCGTGCGTGTGATCCGAAAACGCTTGAAAACTTCATAAATCGAAATGACGGGTACGATCAGCCGTTCAGTGTTTTCGATAGCGGGTGCGAATAGCGCCGCACGATCAGATCCCACAAAATATTCAAGCCAGCCGGAAGAGTCCACCACGTTGAACGCATCGTTCTTGATGACAGCGCGCGTCTTAGGCGCTGATCCGCGCTTAGTCGAAGGTACGGTCTGGCTCATCGGGAATGGTCGTGTCCATGCCTTTGAATATGCCGCGAAACGCCGTCACGGGCAATTGCGGCATCAGTCGAATTTGCCCATCATAAGCAAGCACTGACAGCTTTTGCCCAGGTTTAAGTTTCATGCGTTCGCGAATCTCGCGCGGCACGACAACCTGAAATTTGCTGGATAGGGTTACGGTATTCATATCGATGATTATATCGTTTTACGAATTACCTATCGATTAGCGAACGTGACCACACTAGCCACTGCCGACTGCTCCCAGCGCATCAAATTTTCGATCTCGGGATCAACGTCGAACGCGGTGTCGCCGCCGTCGAACGCCATCGGCAATTCGTCACCCGCCGTACCCTGCGCCGCCAACCCCTGAAAATCAAACAACTTTGAATCCGCTAGATGCGACGGCACGATGTTTTGCAAGCTGCGAAACATCGTCTCGATGCGGCCCGGAAACTTCTTGTCCCAGTCTTGCAGCATGCGCCCAATGACGGCCCGTTGCAAGTTCGGTTGTGAGCCGCAGAGGTTGCACGGGATGATCGGAAATTCACGGTCTTTGGCGTACCTCACAATGTCCTTCTCGCGCACGTAAGCGAGCGGACGAATCACGACGTGTTCGCCGTTATCGGAGACTAATTTCGGCGGCATCGCCTTCAATTTACCGCCGTAGAACATGTTCAGAAAAAAGGTGCCGAGAATGTCTTCGCGATGATGACCGAGCGCGATTTTTGTGCAGCCGAGCTCTTTTGCAGTGCGGTACAAAATGCCGCGCCGTAAGCGCGAACACAGCGAGCACATGGTCTTGCCTTCTTCCAAAACTCGTTTGACGATCGAGTACGTATCGGATTCAACGATCTTGAAATTGACGCCAGTTTTTTCGAGGTATTGCGGCAGGATGTGCTCGGGAAAATCGGGCTGCTTCTGGTCGAGATTCACCGCGATCAATTCGAAATTCACCGGCGCGACCACCTGCAATGCCATCAGCAAATCGAGCATGGTGTAGCTGTCCTTGCCACCCGACAGGCAGACCATGATCTTGTCGCCTTCGCTGATCATGCCGAAATCGGTCACCGCCGCGCCAACGATGTTGCGCAAACGCTTGCCTTCGCGTGACAGCGAAAACGGGAGCGAACGCGGTTTACGATCAATTTGCGTTTGCGGAATTTCTTTTGCGGAAATTGTGATGGCAGAAACCGGGATTTCTGTTGCGGTGGTGGCCTGATTCATGCGAGTATTTTAGTTGCCGAATGTTCGGTCGCTTGAGGAGAAATGTTCATGCGCAGATTGATTGCTCTCTTATTTACTTGTTTTGCACTTGGCGCGGCCTTTGCGCAAGACACCAAAGCAGACAAAAGCGCACCCGAAAAATTCTCCGACAAGATGGGCGAGGACGTGATCGAGAAATCGCTCACCGGTCTCGTTAAGTTGCGGACACTCGCCGCGCCCAATGCGCGCAGCAACGCCACGCTGGGCAAGGAGCGCGAAGGCAACGGCATCCTGCTCTCCTCCAAGCTGGTGCTCACGATTGGCTATCTGGTGATGGAGGCAGACGAGGTCGAAATCACCGACCACAAGGGCCGCAAATTACCGGGTAAAGTCGCGGGATTTGATCAAGAAACAGGTTTTGGCCTGGTGCGCCTGCTCGCCCCCGCGCAGGGCGAGCCGCTGGTGTTGGGCGACGCCAAAGCGTTAAAGGAAAGGGACGCCGTGCTCGCGGTCGGCGCGCGCGGCAACATGGCACCTGCGTTCATCACGTCGCGGCGCGAGTTCACGGGCGGCTGGGAATACCTGCTCGACAACGCGATTTTCACCTTTCCGCCGATTGCCGATTGGGGCGGCGCGGCGTTGATTGAACCGTCGGGAAAACTGGTTGGCGTGGGCTCACTGTTCGTGCGTGATGCGGCGGGCAACGGCACCAGCGTTCCGGGCAACATGTTCGTGCCTATCGATATTTTGAAGCCGATCCTCGACGAACTGATCGAAACCGGTCAGCGCAAAGGCGCGCAGCGTCCGTGGTTAGGCGTCAATACGTTCGAAGATTCCGACGGCGTTAACGTGGCTCGTCTGTCGGAGGGCGGCCCCGGCGACACGGCGGGACTTGCGCGCGGCGACATCATCGTGGCCGTGGGGCGAACCGACGTCAAAACGCAGGCCGAGTTTTATCGCGCGATCTGGGCACGCGGTGATGCAGGCGTTCGGGTGCCGCTGACCATCAAACGCGGCAAACAGGAGCTAACGGTGAACGTGCGCAGCATTGATCGCGGCAGCTTTTTTGCGGTGAAGACGGCGCATTAGCTTTCTACCTAAAGCCCCATTCAATTAGAGCTTGACTGCATTTATTGGCTTAAGTCGATAAATGGCGTTTTATGTGTCTGTGCCCAATGCAATAGGGCGTAGACGGAAAAGCTGTTACTCGCTGAAATATAAAAAAGGCTCCCGAAAGAGCCTTTTTTGCCGCGCTGAAACGACGGCTAGTCGCTGCTGGTAATTCCGAGCAGGCTCAGCAAGTTGCTGAAAATGTTGAAGATATTGATGTAGAGCGATAGCGTCGCAGAAATGTAATTGGTCTCGCCGCCGGTGATAATTTGATTGATGTCATACACCAGCCACGCCGAGAACAGGCCGATAAACAGCACCGAGCAGGCAATCATCAACGCGGGCATTTGCAGCACGATACCGCCAATGGCGGCGAGCAGGATGACGCAGAAGCCGATCCACAAGAATTTGCTCATGCCGGAGAGCGATGTTTTGATCGTGCTGGCGATAGTTGCCATGCCCGCAAAAATCAGCGCCGTGCCGCCAAAGGCATAGGCAATCAGCGTCGCGCCATCTTTCAGCGCCAGCACGCGACCGAGCAACACCGACAGCCAGAAGCCCATAAACAACGTGAATGCAAGCAGCAAGGCAACGCCCGCGCCGCTGTTTTTTGTGCGCTCAATGCCGTAGGTGAAACCCATCACGACGCCGATAAGCACCATCAAATTCATCCACCACGGGCCAAATCCCTTAAAGCCGAGCGACACGCCCAGCGCGGCACCGGCGATGGTCGGCACCATCGATACGGCCAACAACATGTAGGTGTTGCGCAGCACGCGATTCTGCGCCGTAACAACGGAGCCTCCGGTACGAATGTCTGAGACGTTATTGATGTCCATCGTGTTCTCCAGTCGCAAAAAACTTTGCATGGGTTGAAATGTAGGGGCAACTGCTGCAATTCGCAACCGTTGCCGACAAAATTGCACTAACGCGGGGTGTCCAGGCTTTCTCGTGAAGGCCAAATAACACAACAAATAGACCTTCCCGCCGGGCAAAAATTCACACATTGGCAGAATACCCGCCTAAATCAGATTGATTGTCAAGCAAACTCAAAAAATTTGTGGCATAGTCTGGATACGTGGATTGACGTAGTTGCGTTTTTCCTCGCGTTTGGCGAGTTTCCTGGTTCCCGAGTGTGAGCGCTGCCTCCGACAACTGAGCAGCATCGATACTGACGAGTCCTTGAAATCCGCGTTTGTTTTTTATCAAGGATAGATCTACACACCATGGGTAATCGTTTGTTTGTGGGCAATATCAGCTTCCGTGCTACGCCGGATATGATTCGCTCTGAGTTCGCTGAGTTTGGCGAAGTGTCCGATGTTCATCTGCCAATGGATCGTGAAACAGGCCGCATGCGCGGTTTTGCTTTCGTGACAATGGCCACGGATGATGGCGCTCAAAAGGCCATCGCCGGTATGAATAACAAGTCCATTGAAGGCCGCCCTCTGGTCGTCAATGAGGCACGTCCGGCTCCAGCCGGTGACCGTCCTCCCCGTGGCCCTGGTGGTGGTGGTGGTGGCGGTGCAGGTGGTTTCCGCGGTCCGCGCACTGGCGGTAGTGGCGGCGGCGGTGGTGGTTACGGCGGTGGTGGCTCCGGCGGCGGGGGCGGCTACGGTGGTGGTGGCTCCGGCGGCGGTGGACGCAGCGGCTACTAAGCCCAAATCAGTCCAGAACTGAAAAAGCCAGGTGTCACAGCCTGGCTTTTTTGTTTTTGTATGTTTGCAATTGAGGATGACTCGATGACTCAGTCACGTTTTTCGGCAGCGGTTGTGACGGTCGTCATGGTGATAACTACGGCTCGGGCGCAAGCGCAAACTGCAGCGACACCCAGCAAGTCGGCTGCGACCAACGGCAGCGCCAAAGCGTTGGTAGTGGCTGAGGGCCTTGATCGCCCCTGAGCGCTTGTTGCGTTCTTGCCGGGCGAGCCGGTGGGGCGCATGCTGGTGACCGAGCGCGCCGGCAAGATGCGTATCGTCAGCGCTGACGGCAAAGTCGGCGTGCCATTGACGGGTGTGCCCGCTGTGCATGCGGTGGGTCAGGGCGGCTTGCTGGATATCTTTGTGTCGCCGGATTTTGCACAGAGTCACACGATTTATTTCTCGTTTGCGCAGCCGGTCGCGGGTGGCGCGCGCACGAGAGCAGCGCGAAGGCAGGTATGGAGCAGCCCGTTCATTACTGGGTGCCATCGATTGCGCCCTCGGGCATGGCGTTCTATACGGCCGATCATTTTCCGCAATGGAAGAACTCATTAGAGGTGCCCTGCAGACGCCGCGTGCGAATGCGATAGCCTTCACGCTTGTCCGCAAAAAAAGCCGGGACGCCTAAATTGCAATGATTGCCTCATTCAGCGGTGCGTTTTCCTGCGATAGTTCGCTGTTGCTGCGAACAACGCGCCTCGACTGAGGCAAAAATTGCGGCTTCACGCATTCGTTTTTATTTACGGACAAGTTCTACGTCACCATGCAGCACGGAAAATCACGAGCACTCACCGTTGCGACGTACAACATTCATAAGGGCTTTTCGCATTTCAATCGGCGTATCGTCGTCCACGACATGCGAGAGCGGCTGCGGATGATGGGCGCAGACATCATGTTCCTGCAAGAAGTCGTTGGCTATAACGCCAGACATGTCGAAAATCATGAAACATGGCCCGACACGCCACAGCACGAATTTTTTGCTGAACTGCAATGGCCCGCTGCGGCTTACGCCAAGAACTCCATTTATGTCGACGGTCATCACGGCAACGCAATTTTGTCGCGCTATCCGATGATTCGCTGCGATCATGAAGACATTTCTACCAACCGCATCGAGAAGCGCGGCCTGCTGCACGCTGAGATTGAAGTGCCGGGGTGGGAAGCCAATTTGCACTGCGTGTGCGTGCATTTGGGCCTGTTTGGGCGTTCGCGCCGCAAGCAGGTAGATTTGGTGTGTGCACGCATCAAGGCGTTGGTGCCGGACGGTGCACCGCTGGTGCTGGCGGGGGACTTCAACGACTGGGGGCACCGCATCGCCGATCCTCTGCGCGATCTGGGGGTGCATGAAGTCTTCGAGATGATGAAAGGGCGTCCCGCGCGCAGCTTTCCGGCGCGTTTGCCGATCTTGCGGCTTGACCGTATTTACGTGCGCGGCTTTACCGTGCAAAGCGCGGACGTGCATCGCGGTGCCGATTGGGCGCGACTGTCCGACCATGCGCCGCTTGCTGCGCACTTGCTCCGCGCATGAACGAATACCATCCCGGCAATCAGGTGCAGTTGCTCAAGAGCGGCGCGGATTACTTTCCGGCGCTGGAGCAGGCGATTGACGCAGCCCTTCATGAGGTTAGGCTCGAAACTTACATCCTCGCTGATGACGAAACCGGTCGCCGTATAGTCGCTGCGCTGCAACGCGCTGTGCAGCGTGGCGTCAATGTGCGTGTGGCCTACGACGGCTTCGGATCATCCGCTCACCTCGGCAAGCTGGGACACGAAATGCAAGCGGCGGGTATCGAAGCCTTGGTGTTTCGCCCGGAAACCGGCTGGAACCGGTTTCGTCGTTCGCGTCTGCGGCGGCTGCACCGCAAGTTGGTCACCGTTGACGGACGCACCGCGTTTGTTGGCGGCATCAACATCATTGATGATCTCAACATGCCACCGCCGAAGGAGCCCCGTTTTGACTACGCTGTTCGCGTACAAGGCCCGCTGCTAAAACCGATTCACGACGCGATGTATCAATTGTGGGTCGGCCTGAAGCAAGATGATCGCAACCAGAAAAGCGCTGCGATTGCGTCGTGTCCGCCCATATCCGACGTGGCGGGCGATCATCATGCGTGGTTCGCGTTTCGCGACAACGTGTCGCACCGCCGCGATATTGAGCGCGAATATTTGACGGCGATCCTCGCTGCCAAAGAAGAAATTCTGATCGCGAACGCATACTTTTTTCCGGGCCGCCGCTTTCGTCGGGCGCTATTGCGGGCGCGACGGCGCGGCGTAAAAGTGCGGCTGCTACTGCAGGGGCGGCAGGAATATGTGTTGCAACATTACGCCACTCGCGCGCTGTACGGAACCCTGCTTGATGCGGGTGTGGAGCTGTACGAATATCGCCCCAGTTTCTTGCACGCCAAGGTCGCTGTGGTGGATGGCATATGGGCAACGGTCGGCTCATCGAACATCGATCCATTCAGCTTGTTGCTAGCACATGAAGCAAATGTTTTTGTGCGCGACGCTGCGTTTGCCAGCACGTTGAAAGCAAGCCTGGATGATGCGATTAAAAACAATTCGGCCATCATTCACGCCAAGCGTTGGAGCGGACGACCGCTGATTGATCGCGTGTTGACGTGGGTGCTGTACGGTGTGGCGAGGGGATTGATGGCACTGCTGGGCTACGGACGACATTGATTTCGCTGTTGCCTGCTCTCTAGCAGAACAAACGGTCAACCGCGACAGCATGAGCTTCCTATAATCAAAAGCATATGAGCGACCCATCCCCATCTGACGCTGACGCGCCTCCCGACGCGCGGGAAATGCGCTTGGTGAAACTGAATGGATTCAGCCATCGGGATCGCGAATTGCTACGGCTCTTCTTGTGCCGACCGCCGCGCGTTGGCGTCAGCCTGACGGTGATTGACGACGAGAGCGACGAGCCCGTCGACCTGCTGATTGTGAATGGGGCCACGGCGCAGTCGCGCGAGGCGCTGCGCGATTGGGGCGGCGCGCGTCCCGCGATTGGCATCGTTGAACGGTTTGAAACCGATGCGATGTATTACCAAATCGCACAAGACGGCCAAATGCTGTTTTCGCTGGCGCAAGCAATCAACCGCATTCGCTCCGGCTGGACGCCGCCGATTCCGGTGGCGGCAGCTACCGCTACCTCCGCTGACACTGCGATGGACGACGCGGCCAGTGACGCGGTCGCGCTTACCCGGCTTGGCGACGGCACCGAGCCGCAGGCCAGGGTGGCGCATAAAGTTGCACCCGCGGCAAGCCCTTCTGCGGCAGTTAACGTGAGTGCCGGACTGCCGTGGCAGCGCTCGCTTGACATTCTGGTGATTGACGACTCGCACTTCTCGCGCGAAGCGATCTCCGCGGCGCTGGTCAAAGTGGGCTTCGCCGTGAACACCGCCGAAGACGGCAAGGAAGGCATTCGCCTTGCCTCGGAAAAACTGTTTGACGTCGCGCTCGTCGACTTCGAAATGCCCGGCATGCAGGGGCCGGAGGTGTTGCGAAAACTGCGGGCACTGGGTGCAAAAGCACCCACCCTGCTCATCATGTTGACCTCGCGCACGGGTGTCGTAGATCGTTTGCGCGCGAAGTTCGCAGGCTGTGATGCGTACCTGACCAAGCCGACGCGCATGCAGGAATTTTTGAAGATTTTGCGGGATTTTGCTATCGCTGGAAAGCTCACCCGCACGTGAGGCGTGCCGGTTCCGACACGATCAGCGCGCCCGCGTTGACGGCATCGATCACGCCTGCGGTATCCACTGCGCCAACGACGTCACGCGCCCAAGCCGCAGCGCTGTTGCTGCCCTACCTCGGGCAACACAAAGCACGCATCGCCGTCGCGCTGACCTGCCTGTTGCTGGCGAAAGTCGCCAACGTTACCGTGCCGATTGTGCTCAAGTGGGTCGTGGATCGCATGAGCGTTGAGAAGGCGCTACTCGCTGTGCCCATCGCGTTGCTCGTAGCGTACGGGCTGGCGCGTCTATCGGTGACGCTGTTCACCGAGTTGCGAGAATTTTTCTTCGCTAAAGTCACGCAACGCGCGGTGCGTCGCATCGCGCTGGAAACGTTTGAGCATTTGCATCGGCTGTCGCTGCGTTTTCACCTCGCACGACAAACCGGCGGCCTGACCCGCGACATCGAACGCGGCACGCGCGGCATTTCTTCGCTGATGAGTTATCTGCTGTTCTCGATTTTGCCGACGCTGATTGAGCTTGCGCTGGTGGCGGGCATCCTCGCGTGGAACTACGACTGGACGTTTGTGACCATCACGTTAGTTACGCTCATTGGCTACATCATCTACACGATCACGGTCACCGAATGGCGCACCGCGTTTCGCAAGGAAATGAACGAGCTGGATTCCAAGGCGAACTCCAAAGCCATCGACAGTTTGATCAATTACGAGACGGTGAAATATTTCGGCAACGAGCGCTTCGAGGCGGATCGGTACGACAAAAGTTTGCAGAACTGGGAGCGCGCGGCGGTGCGTTCGCAGACCTCGTTGTCGCTGTTGAATCTGGGGCAAAGCCTGTTCATCGCGGCGGGCGCGAGCCTTGTGATGTGGCGGGCGATTGACGGCGTGATCGCGGGCAAAATGTCGGTCGGCGACCTGGTGCTGGTCAATGCGTTTTTGATTCAGCTTTACGCGCCGCTCAATTTTCTCGGCGTGATTTATCGCGAAATCCGTCAGTCGTTCACCGACATGGCACGCATGTTCGGACTGATGGGCGAACATCAGGAGGTCGCTGATCGGCCCAATGCGGTGCTGCTGGGTGCCGCCAAGCCGGTTGCGGGTGAGGTGGCTTTTGAAGACGTACGTTTTGCGTACGAGCCGGATCGCATCATTCTGCAAGGCGTGGATTTTCACGTGCCTGCGGGCCAGACGTTCGCAGTGGTCGGCCCAAGTGGTGGCGGCAAAAGCACGTTGGCGCGGCTGCTGTTTCGCTTTTATGACGTGACCAGCGGCGTGATTCGCATCGACGGACATGATGTGCGCGATTACACGCAATCGAGTGTGCGTGCGGCCATCGGCATCGTGCCGCAGGACACGGTGTTGTTCAACGATTCGCTTGAATTCAATCTGCGCTACGGATTTCCGGCGGCAACCGACGAACAGTTGAACGCCGCGATTCGTGCGGCGCGGCTTGATCAATTTATCGCAAAGCTGCCGCAAGGTTTGCAAACGCCGGTCGGCGAGCGCGGGCTCAAATTGTCGGGCGGCGAAAAGCAGCGCGTCGCCATCGCTCGCGCACTGCTAAAAAATCCGGCGATTCTGGTGTTTGACGAAGCGACCTCTGCGCTCGATTCGGAAAGCGAAAAAGCAATTCAGGCCGAAATCCGCACTATTAGCACGGACCGCACCACGCTAATCATCGCGCACCGTTTGTCGACGATTGTCGACGCCGATTGCATCCTAGTGATGGACGCCGGACGCATCGTCGAACGCGGCACGCACACCGAGCTACTCGCGGTACAGGGCCTGTACGCTAGGCTTTGGGCGATTCAGGGTGAGACGGCGGGTTAAGGGCACCTCTAATAATTCATTTGTGGGGCGCATTGTGTCGTCGCGCGGTGCTCGCAATCCTCACGTACCAGAGCGTACGCTCCGGTTGCTGCGCTCGGGGCTCCTAACACTGCATCCCCAAAAATGAATTATTAGAGGTGCCCTTAAGGTTCGCTGCGTCGAGATTTGCGATTTCTAGGGGTATAGCTTTCTACCAAAAAGCCCATTCAATATGGGCATAGTACGGCGAATAGTTATTTATCGACTTAGCTAGTATTTAGGCGCTAAGCCTAGTTGAAATAAGCATTGCGGCAGAAAGCTGTACGTATTTTCGACGCGCGAAGCAGCTTTCAATCGCCGCAAGCGACGACCGTCACGGCAGCCAATTCACCCCCCTGAATTGCTGCGCCGAGTCAGGCATGCCACATGCATTACGCTCGCACTGGTTGTACTTCCCGAAATTGCTCACTATGATCGTTTCTCTCCAGCGGTGGCTATCCGTAGTCGCGGCCGCCTTCGCGCTATTTGCTGTTCACGGCGCGACCTTCGCCCAACCCGTCAACCCAGCGTTTGACGCGGGACCGAAGGCGGAGGGCATTAGCGAATACACGCTCAAATCGAACGGACTGCGCGTGCTGTTGTTCCCCGATGCCTCGAACCCAAAGGTGACGGTGAACATCACCTATCTCGTCGGCTCGCGGCATGAAGGTTATGGCGAAACTGGCATGGCGCATTTGCTGGAGCACATGCTGTTCAAGTCAACGCCAAAGTACCCGAAGCTGTGGCAGGACATGGCCAATCGCGGCTTCATCAATAACGGCACCACATGGACCGACCGCACCAATTATTACGAGAGCTTCGCGGCATCCGACGCCAACCTTCAATGGGCCATCGAGATGGAGGCCGACCGCATGGTCAATTCCAACATCCTGCGCGAGGAGCTAGACACCGAGATGACCGTGGTGAGGAATGAGTTCGAGATGGGCGAAAACCGTCCGCAGGGAACGCTGTATCAAAAGGTGTTTGCGACGGCTTTTGCGTGGCACAACTACGGCAATTCAACTATCGGAAATCGCAGTGACATCGAGAATGTCGGCATCGAAAATCTGCGCGCGTTTTATCGCACCTATTACCAACCCGACAACGCAGTCATTCTGGTTGCGGGCAAGTTTGACAGCGAAAAAACACTGACGCTGATTGCTGAAAATTTTGGCAAGATCGCCAAGCCCACACGCACCTTGCCAAAGCTGTGGACGGTCGAGCCAACGCAGGACGGGGAGCGCGAACTCACGGTGCGCCGCGTCGGCGACAGCCAGTTCCTGTTCGCTGCGTATCGCTCGCCAGCCGCCGCGCATCCTGACACGGCGGCGCTGCAATTGCTGATGCACTTGATGACCATTGAGCCGTCGGGCCGCCTGTATCAGGCGTTGGTGAAGGCGAAGCTCGCGGTCAGTGTGGACGTTGAAAGTGACGTGATGTTTGATCCGAGTCTGCTCGGTTTTTGGGCGAATTTGAACAAGGCGCAATCGCTGGACAAAGCGCGCGACGTGATGCTCGCGACCATCGAATCCACAGGAAGCAAACCGTTTACGGACGTGGAGCTGGAACGCGTCAAATTGCAGCTCGTCAAACAGTACGATCAGGCGATTGCCGACTCAGGCCGCTTCGCTGTCGCCCTGTCGGAAGCGGTCGCTGTGGGCGATTGGCGCTACTATTTTTATCAGCGAGATCGCATCGCGAAGGTGACACTCGCCGATATTCAGCGTGTCGCTAAAACCTATTTCAAACCGCAAAATCGGACGCTCGGGCGCTTCATTCCTACCGACAAACCTGACCGTGCCGACATGCCCGCAAAGCCTGATTTGGCGGCGCTTCTGACCAACTATAAGGGTGACGCCAGCATGGCCGAGGGCGAAGTGTTTGAGCCGACCCCGGCGAACCTCGAACAACGTGTTGAGCGCTACACACTGGCCAACGGTATGAAAGTTGTGCTGCTTAATAAAAAGACGCGTGGCAACACGGTTCAGATGGCGCTGCGCATTGGTTACGGTGACGCAAAATCACTCGCTGGTAAAAACGCAATCGATGAACTCGCCAGCGCCCTGATGATGCGCGGCACCAAGGCGATGAGCCGACAACAGATTCGCGACCGCATGGACGCTTTGCGCGCCAGTGGCAGCGTTGGCATGGGCGGTGGCTCGTTTCAAACCAAGCGGCAGTACGCAAGTGACGTACTGCAGCTGGTTGCGCAGGTGTACAACAGCGCAACCTTTCCTGCCGACGAACTGGAAGTGGTGCGTAAGGAATTCATCACCATGCTGGAAGAATCGGCCAATGATCCCGACAGCCTCGCGCAGGTGGCGATGGAGCGACACTTTTCGCATTATCCCCAGGGCGACTGGCGCTATGTACCGACCATCAAACAACATATCGCCATGATCAAGGCGGTCACGCGCGATCAGATCGTTCGCTACGCTGCATCCATGCGCGGACTTAACGATGCGGAGATTGCCATTGTCGGCGACTTCGACGTAACGTCGATCAAAGCGGCGCTGAACCAGTCGTTCGCTTCGAGCAAACGCGCAACGCCTTATGTGCGCGTCAACCGTGAGTACAAACCGGTGGATGTGAAGCACGAAACGCTCGCCACGCCCGACAAGGAAAACGCGAGCTACATGACGCGCATCACCTTCCCTTTGACCGACAACAGCGATGATTATCCGGCGCTGATGCTGGCCGACTTCATCGTCGGCGGATCGGCTGGAGCGCGCCTGTTCCAGCGGGTTCGCGAAAAAGAAGGTTTGAGCTACGACGTTTACAGCAGCTTGAGTGTGCCGACATTTGCCAACAATGCGACGTGGACATTCGGCTTCATCGCCAATCCGCAAAACTCCGCAAAGGCCACCGCTTCACTCAAGGACGAATTGCAAAAATTGTTGAGCGGCGCGCTGACTGAGGATGAGTTCACAGCACAGCGGCAATCGCTGCTCGATCAGCGCATGGTGCGCCGATCGCAGGACAGCATGCTCGCCATGCAACTGGTCATGCAAGCGGATACAAATCGCACCTACAAGACGGTGGAAGCGATGGAAGCAAAAATCCGCGCACTCACCAAAGCGGACTTCGATGCGGTGCTCAAAAAATACATCAACCTGCTTCAAGCGTCGTCATTCATCGCGGGCGATTTCAGCAAGGTGAAATGATGCGTGGCGGGTAGACGCACTCGCTTGGCAGCACCGTAAAATAGAGTGTTGTTCCAGAAGGGCGCTCGACCTGTGCGAGCGCTTTTTTCTATTTAATAACCCATGCTTGATCCCCGTCACGAACGTCAAATTCTCATCGTGCTCACGCTGATGAGCTTCACCAATATTCTCGATTTCATGATCATGATGCCGCTGGCGTCGCATCTAATTCGCGAGTTTGGCATCAGCACAGCCGAGTTTGGGCTGCTTGTTTCTGCGTACGCGTTCGCGGCGGCAACGTCGTCGTTATTGATGGCCTCCATCGCGGATCGTTTTGATCGTAAACGCGCGCTGCTATTCGTGTACGTCGGCCTAATCGTTGGCACGCTCGGCTGCGCGCTGGCCCCCACGTACACCGCGCTGCTCGTCGCTCGAACCGTGGCCGGACTGTTTGGCGGCGTCCAGGGCTCCATCGCGTTTTCCATCGTTGGCGACATGGTGCCCGATGAGCGTCGCGGTCGCGCCATGGGCCTCGTCATGTTGTCATTTTCCTTGTCCGCCGTGCTCGGTGTGCCGCTGTCAATTTATGTGGCTGGCCACGGCGGCTGGCACATTCCGTTCTTTGCGTTGGCGGCATCGTGTGCGGTGCTTTTAGCGGTTGCCGCGCGCCTGGTGCCGTCGATGCGCGGCCATATTCGCGTGGGCAAACTGGTTAGTTTGTGGCAGGGCTATGCCGAATTGTTTCGCGTGCCGAATCACTGGTGGGCCTTCGCGACCACGGCACTGCTTACGCTCTCGGGCATGATGGTGATTCCGTACATCGCGCCGTCGCGGGTGGCCAACGAGGGCATGACTGAGATGCAACTCTCACTGTTCTATCTCGTCGGCGGAGCGATTACCCTGTTCACCCGGCCGCTTTTTGGCAGCATGGCGGATCGCTATTCGCGAGCGAAGGTGTACTACTGGCTGGTGTTGCTATCGATCATCCCGATGGTGCTGATCACGCACGCGCTGGGCGTCAGTTTGCCGTTGCAGCTCGCAGTTTCGGCGCTGTTTTTTATTTTCGTCAGCGGACGCTTCATACCGTCCACCGCGCTCGTCTCGTCGGCCAGCACACCGCAATTGCGCGGCCGCCTGATGTCGTTTAATTCAGCGGTGCAAAACCTGTCTACCGGACTCGCGGCGTTGATCGGTGGGGCGATGCTCACGACCACCGCCAGCGGTTACATCATGGGCTATGAGGCGGTCGGATACCTGTCTTGCGTGATCGCAGTGATTTCGGTGTGGGCGGCGTTTAAGGTGCGCGCGGTGTCATGAGACTCGCCGTCGAAAAGCTCGCAGCAGAACGTGGTGGTCGCGCCGTGTTCGCGGGTCTTTCTTTCACGGTTGAAGCGGGAACGTTGCTGCGGGTGAGTGGTGCCAATGGTGCGGGCAAAACGACTTTGCTGCGAATTCTTGCGGGGCTGGCTGCGGCGTCCGAGGGCAACGCCGCATGGCATCGCGCAGACGCGGTAGTTTCGTCGGCAGTGGTTGCGTGTTTTATCGGGCACGCCAACGCGTTTAATGATGCGCTCACCGTGCGCGAAAACCTCAGCTACGCAGCGGCATTGGCAGGCCTTGACGCATCAACGCTCGACATGGGTTCTGCACTTGATTCGTTCGGCGTCAAGCCGATGATCAGTCGCCGGTTTGGCACGTTGTCGCAGGGGCAACGCAAGCGCTGCTCACTGGCGCGTCTGCTGCTTGATTCGAACTCACGCGGGCGAGGCCAGCGCGCCTGGCTGCTTGATGAGCCGTTCGTCGCATTGGACACGGATACGCAAACGCAGCTCGCTGCCGTTATCAGCGTCGAGCTGGCGGCGCATGCTCTGGTGATTTACACGTCGCATCAAGCGGTCGAAATTAAGGCAGCGATAACGCAGGAGATCGCGCTGTGAGCCTGTGTAGCGCCACCACTGCCGTCTTCCGTCGCGAGTTGCAATTGTTCGCGCGACGTAAGAGCGACTGGGTGAATCCACTGATGTTTTTTTTGATCGTGTGCTCGCTGTTTCCGTTCGCGGTAGGCAGCGAATCGGAAAAGCTGAAGCTCATCGGCATCGGCGTCATCTTCGTCGGCGCACTACTCGCCGCGATGCTCTCGTTGCCCAGATTATTTGATGAAGACGCGCGCGACGGCTCGCTCGAATTGATGCTGACGTCCCCCGAACCGCTTGCCGCCTTGATCCTCGCCCGCGTCGCCGCGCTCTCGCTCGCGTTAGGCGTTGCGCTCGCTGCGGTCACACCCGTCTTCGCGTTGTTTTACGCGCTGCCGTTTGACGTGGCCGCCATGCTCGCGCTCAACGTGTTGATCGCGGTGCCGACGCTGCTGCTGGTGGGCTCGATTGCTGCGGCGCTGCTGGTGTCGGCGCGCGGTGGCGCGATCCTCACGGCGGTGCTGGTGCTGCCGCTGACCATCCCGACGCTGATCTTCGGCGCGGGCGCGGCGCTCAAAGTGCTGTACGGCGAATCGCCCGCCGCAGAGCTTGCGCTTCAGGCTGCGTTTATGCTGCTTGCACTAGCATTGTGTCCGCTCGCAGCCGCCGCTGCCTTAAAAATCAGTACCGATTAGCAGTCAACATCGTGGCCCGCACCGAATCACAATCGAACGCTACATTCGCAGGCCGCTGGTTCTGGCGCTACGCGTCGCCCGCTGGGTTCTTCCCGCTTGCGGGCACGCTTGAAAAGTGGTGCTGGGTGTTTGCTGTTGTGCTCGCCGTTGCGGGTCTCTACATGGGATTTTTTGTAGCGCCCACCGACGCGCAACAAGGCGAGGTTTATCGCGTCATCTTTATTCACGTTCCCGCTGCGTGGATGACGATGGTGATCTATCTCGCGATGGCGTTTTGGGCGGCAACCGGCCTCGTTCTCGGCACCCGTTTGTCGTTCATGATGGCGCATGCACTCGCTCCCACCGGCGCCATCATGGCGGTGGTGGCGCTTGCAACAGGTTCGCTGTGGGGCCGCCCGACGTGGGGCACCTATTGGGTGTGGGACGCGCGGCTCACCTCCACGCTGATCCTGTTTTTTCTCTATGTTGGCTACATGGCACTGGCCGCATCGTTCGACGACAAAAAGAAGGGCGACCGCGCGTCCGCTCTCATCGCGCTGGTCGGCGCGATTAACGTGCCGATCATTTATTTCAGCGTGAAATGGTGGAACACCTTGCATCAGGGCTCAAGCGTACGTCCCGGTAGCTCGTCAATGGCCACCACGATGTTGACGGCGATGATGATCATGACCTTTGCGTTCTGGTTCTACTGCATCGCTGCTGCGCTGCACCGGCTGCGCAGCGAAATTATTGAACGCGAACGTAATGCAGCGTGGCTCAATGAGGTCGTCATTTGATCTGGGAATCATGGAGCGCATTCTGGGCTATGGGCGGACGCGGATTTTTTGTCTGGGGCAGTTACGGCGTGCTCGCGGTGGCGGTGATTGCGGAACTTGTCACCCTCAAGCGTGCTCGAACTAACGCACTCAAAGCATCGCACCAAGCCCATGACCATTAAGCAAAAACGTTTTGCACTTATCCTCGGCGGCCTCAGCATCATCGCTGTCGCCGTCGCGTTGGTGCTCACGGCGTTCAACCAAAACCTCGTGTTCTTTTTCACGCCGACGCAGATCACGTCGAAGGAAGCGCCCACGGGACGCACCTTCCGCCTTGGCGGCATGGTTGAAGCGGGCAGCGTCAAGCGCGACGGCATCAACGTGAGTTTTCGCGTGACCGACACCGCGCAGATCGTCCCGGTGACGTATGCCGGCATCCTGCCCGATTTATTTAAAGAAGGTAAGGGCGTCGTCGCGCAGGGCACACTAGGTGAAGACGGCGTGTTCCGCGCGAAAGAAGTGCTCGCGAAGCACGACGAGAATTACATGCCACCCGAGGCTGCTACCGCTGTGGAGCGGGCGCAAAAGGCGCGTGACATGGCGACCAAGACTTTGCAGCAGTAAACCACGATGAACAAAAAACTCCTCCTTCCCATCGCCTTCCTCGCCTTCACCACCGTCCTCTATTTCGGCCTCTACCGCGATCCGCGTGAAGTGCCGTCGCCACTGATCGGCAAACTTGCGCCCGCCTTCACGCTCGCACAACTCGGCAACCCGACGGCGAACTTTTCTCCCGCCGACATGAAGGGCAAAGTCTGGCTGCTCAACGTCTGGGCCAGCTGGTGCCCCAACTGCAAAGACGAGCATCCCGACCTGCTCGAAATCAAGCGCAAAGGCACCGTGCCAATCATCGGGCTCAACTACAAAGACAAGCGCGAACTGGGCCTCGATGTGTTGCGCAAAACCGGCGATCCGTTTGAGCTATCGGCCTTCGACCCGGACGGCAAAGCCGCGCTCGATTGGGGCGTTTACGGCGCGCCAGAAACCTTCCTGATCGACCGTGAAGGCATCATCCGCGCCAAACACGTTGGGCCGATTTCAACGGAAGTCGTGGCGGCAAAATTTGCGCCGTTTTTGCGATAACGTGCCAGCGTGTCGTCTATCAGCTTTTCTATGAAAGCGCCATTTAACTGGGGCTAAGCGCCGATTTAGCTGTAAGTTGATAATTAGCAAAAAACAGCACCTAGCCCAAGCTAAACGGCACTCTCAGTGAAAAGTTGTATCGCTATCAACCGTCTTTTTCTGCCTGCAAACGTCGCCGCATTGGTAGTATCAGTGCGTTGCTCTGACGCATTTTTTGCCGCGCTTTATGACTACCTCGTTCGCACACTATCGTTCGCAATTTTTCCTGCCTGAAGGCGTGATTTATCTGGACGGCAACTCGCTCGGCGTGTTGCCGAAAGCGGCCGTCGCGGCCGTGCAAAAAACAGTGCAGGACGAATGGGGCAACGGCCTCATCCGCTCGTGGAATACGGCCGATTGGGTGAACGCGCCGAAGCGCGTCGGCGACAAGATCGCGCGTTTGATCGGTGCCAACGCGGGCGAGGTCGTCGCGTGCGACTCGACCTCGGTGAACCTGTTCAAGGCGTTGCTGACGGCATTGGCATTGCATTCAAAATCGCCCGAACGCAACGTCATCATCTCTGACATCAATAACTTTCCGACCGATCTCTACATCGCGCAAGGCCTGCGTGATTTGCTCGCGTCGCGCAAACTTGAGCTCAAGTTTGTCAAACGTGAAGCGATGGAAGCAACCATTGTCGAGCACGGCGCACGCACAACCGTGGTCATGCTCACGCAGGTGGACTACCGCACTGGCGAGCGCTACGACATGCGCGCGATCACGTCGCTGGTACATGCACAGGGCGCGCTGATGCTGTGGGACTTAGCGCATTCGACGTGCGCGTTTCCGGTCGAACTCAATGCCTGCAATGCGGATCTTGCGGTGGGTTGCTCTTACAAGTACGTCAACGGTGGGCCCGGCGCGCCAGCGTTTGTTTACGCGGCTAAACGGCATCTCGACACGCTCGATGCGGAGGGCACCAGCGCGCCGATCTCCGGCTGGTTTGCGCATGAAGCGCCGTTCGCGTTTGACCCGCTGTTCAAGGTGGCGCGCGGCATCGAGCGATTTACGGTCGGCACGCCACCAATCCTGCAATTTGCAGCGCTGGAGGCCGTGCTGGATATGTGGCTGACGGTAGACATGCATGCGTTGCGCGCTGCATCTGTCGTGTTGACCGAGCACTTCATCGCCGAAGTGGAATCGCAATGTGCTGGCTTTGGACTCACGCTCGCCACGCCGCGTGATGCAGACATTCGCGGCTCGCAGGTTTCGTTTCGCCATGCCGAGGGTTACGCCATCATGCAGGCGCTGATTGCGCGTGGCGTGATCGGCGACTTTCGCGCGCCGGATATTTTGCGATTTGGATTTACGCCGCTCTACATCAACGAAGATGACGTTGTGAAAGCCGTCGAGCACTTTCGCGAAGTGATGATAGGTCGCGAATACGAACGTGCTGAATTCAGGTCGCGAGGGAAAGTGACATGAGTACACCTGCCGGTTCCTGTCCGATGGGTTACGGTGCCGAGGACGCGCACGACACCTTCAAAGACAGTTTCAGCTACTCAAACTATCTGCGCATCGAGCAGCTGCTCGGCGCGCAAGCCCCGCTCACCAGCGCACACGACGAATCGCTCTTTATCATCATCCATCACGTTCAGGAAGTGTGGATGAGCCTCATCATCAAAGAGCTGCAAGGCGCGATGAGGAAGTTGAGCGTGGGTGATTTCGAACCCGCGATGAAAATGCTCGCCCGCGTGTCGCGTGCGCAGGAGCAGATGAGCAACGCATGGGAAGTGTTGAAGACCATGACGCCCGCCGATTACCTCGAATTTCGCGAAGCCTTCGGCAAGGCGAGTGGCTTTCAAAGCTGGCAATACCGCACCATCGAATTTCTCCTCGGCAACCGGCAACGCTACATGTTGAAACCGTTCACTGAACAGCCCGAACACCAGGCGCGCCTAACAGAAATTATTGACAGCCCGTCTCTGTACGACATCGCTTTGAAGGCGCTCGCTGACCGGGGTTTGCTGGCCGCGAGCGAGCTGCGCACGACGTTAGATGCGATACCCGAGAGCAATCCCGCCGTGCAAGCTGCGTGGCTTGCCGTGTATCGCAACACCAAGGCGAATTGGGATTTGTATTACCTCGCGGAGAAGCTGGTCGACGTAGAAGACAACTTTCGCCGCTGGCGCTTCAATCACGTCACCACCGTCGAGCGCATGATTGGATTCAAGCTCGGATCGGGCGGGACGGCGGGGGTGAGTTATCTGCGCAAAGCGCTGGATGTGGTGTTGTTTCCGGAGCTTTGGCAAGTACGGACGGATTTGTAGATTTGTAGGGGGGCACCCTGTGCCCACCGAGCCGCTGCGAACGAAACCGTCCTCTCCCCGGCGGTTATGGTGGGCACGGGGTGCCCACCCTACATGGCTACGATACCGTTCAGCGTCAAACAACTTCGGCGCGAGGTGAGACGAGCTGCGTTATCTACATTTCGAGGTCATGCCTCAAGGGTGGGCTCACGCTAAGCTCGTCTCGTGTAGCAGGCGCTATTGCTACAAACTTAAAGATACAAGGGTGGGCACCCCGTGCCCACCCTACTTGGCTGCGATGACCGTCGGATCTCTTTGAATGCGAACACAAGGAATCCAACAATCATCAAGTAAGCGAGTGAAATCAACGCTCCAAATATTGGGGCCATCGCTAGACCGGTATCGTTTGCGTACTGAAGCAGCGCCGCCTCGGCGGCTGGCGTTCGCTCAGCCGCAGAAAAGACGCCATCGCGATTCAAATCAAATTGCGCGATTGCCGCGTCCAATCGATCACCTTCAAGTTTCGCCAAAAAAATTATCGACAGGTACGGAACGCAGAAACCGATGGATAGCGCGATCAACGAAGAGGCCAATCGATAGGAGAACGCGCTCACAATCAACGCAAACCATGGCACTACAAGGGCGAAACCAAAAATCACGATATCGATGAATTGCATCAATCGCTCTTGCAAGAAGTTTCGTCGCTCACTTCGTCAACGCCTTCATAGCATCCGTAAGCCCCTGCACCGTCGTCGGATACATCCGATCATTCATGATCTTCTTGATGATGTCGGTTGAATACGTGTATTCCCACGAACGTGGCGGCATCGGGTTTAGCCAGGCTACTCGCTTGAAATGGTTAGTGACGCGTTGTAGCCACATCTTTCCGGTTTCGGAATTGGTGTACTCAACGCTGCCGCCTTCCATCTCGATTTCGTACGGACTCATGGCTGCGTCGCCGACGAAGATGACGCGGTAGTCGGGGCCGTATTTGTGCAGCAGGTCCATCGTCAACGTGCGCTCGGTGGTGCGGCGGCGGTTGGTTTTCCACACGAAGTCGTACAGGCAGTTGTGAAAGTAAAAATGCTCCAACCGCTTGAACTCGGTTTTCGCCGCACTGAACAGCGCCTCGACCTGCTCAACGTGATCGTCCATCGAGCCTCCGATGTCGAGCAGTAGCAGCACCTTCACCGCATTGCGCCGCTCGGGCCGCATCTGGATCGACAGCATGCCCGCGTTCTTGCCGGTTTCTTCGAGCGTGTGTGGCAGATCAAGTTCGTCGACCGCGCCCTCGCGGGCGAACTTGCGCAGGCGACGCAGCGCGACTTTAACGTTCCGCGTATTGAAGTCCACGTTGTCGTCGTAGTCACGAAACTGCCGCTCGTCCCACACTTTCACAGCGCTGCGATTGCGGCTCTTGTCCTGCCCGATACGAATGCCCGCCGGGTTCTCGCCGTACGCACCAAACGGCGACGTGCCGCCGGTGCCGATCCATTTGCTGCCACCCTGATGGCGCTCTTTCTGCTCTTCGAGCCGCTTTTTGAGCGTCTCCATCAGCTCGTTCCAGTCCATCGCCTTGAGCTTTTCGCGCTCTTCCGGCGTGAGCATTTTTTCGACGATTTTCTTGAGCCAATCCTCCGGGATCGCAGTCTTCAAATCAACCAGATCAGACACGCCCTTGAAGTATTCCGCGAACGCAAAATCGTAGCGATCAAACTTGCTCTCGTCCTTGACGAGCGTCGCTTTCGAGAGGAAGTAGAAATCATCAATCGACGGCGAAATGACGTCCGCTTTCAACGCCTCAAGCAGCGTCAGAAATTCACGCGTACTGGGCTTCAGGCCGCGATGGCGAAGGTGGTAGAAAAAGTCCAGGAGCATTTAGTGATTTTCACAGAATAGGGTGACCTTTGCTAAAGTTGGACGCATGCACCCGCTCGCTATCGAAATCCCGACCACAACGCAGCCTATGCGCAGCGCGCAAACGCTCACCTGGCCCGATCAGCTCGGGTTGCTGCTGGAGTCCACTGGCGAAGGCATTTTCGGCATCGATCTTGATGGGCACTGCGTGTTCATTAATCGGTCTGGCGCGCAGATGCTCGGTTACGATGCTCCCGAGGTTCTGGGCCAGAACATGCACTGGCTGACGCATCATTCGCATGCCGATGGCTCGCATTATTCCGACACGGACTGCCCCATCTTCAATGCATTTCGTCGTGGTCTGTCATGTCGGATCGATACGGAAGTTTTCTGGCGACGAGATCGAAGCGCATTCGCCGTTGAGTATTCGAGTTACCCGATCATAGATGGCACGACGGTGCGCGGCGCGGTGGTTACCTTTGTTGATATTACCGCGCGAAAACGGGCAGCCGATGCGCTAGCAGAGGCCAAGCAGCAGCTCGAAGCCCGTGTCGCTGAGCGTACACAGGAACTGCAAAAGGCCCTCACCGAGCTGCGCGAACTTGCGGCGCACGCGCATGCAGTGCGTGAGGACGAGCGCACCCGTATTGCACGCGAGGTGCATGACGAATTGGGTAGTTTGCTTGTTGCGCTAAAGATGGATGTCAACTGGCTGGGCAAGCGTTTGTGCGAGCAGCAGCAACGCGACGCAGAAGCCGCGCAGACGATGCGCGAAACCATGCAGAGTAAGTGCCAGAACATGAGCCGACTGATCGAGGGCGCTGTAGGTAACGTGGGGCGCATCATCACCGACTTGCGCCCCAGTATCCTTGACCATCAAGGGCTGTGGGCGGCGCTCGAATGGCAGGCGCAGGAATTTGCGACGGGGGCAGAAATGCAGTTCGACTGGATGATGGATGTCAGTAACGCGCCGGAACTCCCTGAGTCGATGGCGATTGCGGTGTTCCGAATTTTTCAGGAGATGCTGTCGAACGTAGGGCGACACGCACAGGCCAGCGCTATCGCCGTCAGCATTGGGGCCGACAGCGAAACGCTAAGTCTTTCAGTGCGCGACAACGGAATCGGCGCATCGCGTGAAGCCCTCGATTCGCGAACCTCGTACGGCGTGCTGGGCATGCGCGAACGGGCTCGACATTTTGGCGGTGACATTATGATCGTCAGCTCGCCGGAACAAGGCGCAACGTTTCGGCTGCAACTCCCACTGACCAGTATTGCGAGCGGGCAGTCAACATGACGGGTGTTTTGATCTGCGACGACCATCGCATCGTGCGCCAGGGCATCAAGCAGGTGCTCGCCGATGCGCCGGAAATCGTAGTTGTCGCCGAAGCGAGCGACGGACAGGAAGCGCTTGCGCTGGTGGCCGAGAGGCGCTCCGAGCTGCACGTCGTGTTGCTGGATATTGCGTTGCCCGGCCTCGACGGTCTGGAGGTGTTGCAGCAGATCAAACAGACCGAGCCCGGCCTGCCTGTGCTCATGCTCTCCACCTTCCCCGAGCGGCAGTACGCGGTGCGCTGCATCAAGCTCGGCGCGGCAGGCTACCTGAACAAAAGCGCCGATCCTGACGACATGCTCGCCGCCGTGCGCAAAATTGCAGCGGGTGGCGTTTACGTGACGCCCAGCACGGCGGAGGCACTGGCCACCGCGCTGGGCAGTAGAACTGGCATGGAGGCGCTGTCGCACCGTGAGCACCAGGTCTTTCGGCTCCTCACTTTGGGGCATAGCGTGAGCGAAATTGGTGCGCAACTCAAGTTGGCACCGAATACAGTGAGCACCTATCGCGCCCGCATTCTCGAAAAGACTGGCACAAAGAACGACGTGGAGCTTGCGCTATATGCGCGAAACCAATCGACGGATTGAAGGGCGCTCTGATTTGTAGGGCCGCCCCTACACACCTCGCACAATTCGTTTGCGATCTCTGGACAAGCGTGGCATCAGGCGCGGCCCTTGCATAGGGTGGTGCATCAACCCACAAGGTGACCCATGTCCAAGCTAACGCATCCCGACGAGCTCTACGATCCGTACAACGCCGACAAGCCCCTTATGGTGCGCTGTAGTTGCGGTGAGGATCATGCGCCTAATCAGCACTCGGTGGCCTCTCTTTACAGCGAAGAAGACATGTCGCACAACGTGATCGAAGCCTCGGTCATGAAGGCGTTGTTCCCGGTCGACAGCGTCCGGCGCAGATTTTTGCAGGCAGTCGGCGCGGGTACCGCGCGCTCGGTGATTGCGTCGCTCTTCCCGCTCTCTGCGCTGGAAGCAATGGCGCAAACCAGCGCGCCGCTGGAGAAAAAAGATTTGAAGATTGGCTTTATCGCCATCACCTGCGCCTCGCCGATCATCATGGCCGATCCGCTGGGGTTCTACAAGCGTCAGGGGTTGAACGTCACGCTAAACAAGACAGCAGGCTGGGCGCTGATCCGCGACAAGATGATCAACAAGGAGCATGACGCGTCACACTTCCTGGCACCGATGCCGATTGCGATGACCATGGGCTTGGGCTCCAATCAGGCGAACATGAATGTCGCGACCATTCAAAACACCAATGGTCAGGCGATCACGCTGCATGTGAAGCACAAGGACAAGCGCGACCCGAAGGACTGGAAGGGCTTCAAATTCGCGGTGCCATTTGAGTACAGCATGCACAACTTTTTGCTGCGCTATTACCTCGCTGAAAACGGCATCAACCCGGACACCGACGTGCAAATTCGCGTCACGCCGCCGCCAGAAATGGTGGCCAACCTGCGTGCCGGAAATATCGACGGCTTCCTCGGGCCCGACCCGTTCAACCAGCGCGCGGTGTACGACGAAGTGGGCTTCATTCACATCCTGTCGAAGGACATCTGGGATGGCCATCCGTGCTGCGCGTTTGGCGTCAGCGATGAATTCATCAAACAAAACCCAAACACGTTTGCCGCGCTTTATCGCTCGCTGATCTCGGCTGCGTACATGGCCAAAGAGCCGTCTAACCGTGCGCTGATCGCCAAGTCCATCGCGCCCGCTGCTTACCTGAACCAGCCGGAAACTGTGATCAATCAAGTGCTCACCGGCAAGTTTGCCGACGGACTCGGCGGCGTGAAGAACGTACCGGACCGCGCCAACTTTGAACCGGTGCCGTGGCACAGCATGGCGGTGTGGATCCTGACGCAGATGAAGCGCTGGGGCTACGTCAAAGGCGACGTCAACTACAAGCAGATCGCGGAAAAAGTGTTCATGATCACCGACGCCAAAAAATACATGGCCGAGGCAGGCTGGCAGGCAGAGACGGGCAACTACAAGCGCTTCAAGGTGATGGGCAAAGACTTTGATCCGATGAAGCCCGAGGAATACATCAGAAGCTTCAAGATCAATAAGCTCGCGGTGTAGCGCATTTTCGTAGGGTGGGCACCCCGTGCCCACCAAGCGCTTGCAAAAAATTACTTCTCACAGCAACGCAGGGGTGGGCACGGGGTGCCCACCCTACACGACCCAATCGCTCTTGCATCAATGAACACATCGTTCGCCAAGTCTCTGGAATTTCGCGCTGGTATTGTGTCGGTGCTGATTTTCGTGTTCGTGCTCGCAGTTTGGCATGCATTCACACTGCCCAATGCACCCGTTGCCGCGCCTGTTACAGCGGTGTCGCCCGAACAGGCCGAGTACGACAAACTCATGGGCAAGACGACCGCGGCCAGCGGCGCGGTGACAACGACGAAGGTGACCGGCTTCCCCACGCTTTCGCAAATGGGCGAGACGATTGTGAAGCAGCTCGCGAACCCGTTCTACGACAACGGCCCGAACGACAAGGGCATCGCTATTCAACTCGCGTATTCGCTGGGTCGCGTGGGACTTGGATTTTTGATCGCCTGCATCGTGGCGATTCCGCTCGGTTTTTTGATTGGCATGTCGCCGTTGTTGCGACGCGCATTTGACCCGTTCATTCAGGTGCTCAAACCAATTTCTCCGCTCGCATGGATGCCGTTGGCGCTTTACACGATTAAGGATTCATCGGTCAGCGGCATCTTCGTGATTTTTATCTGCTCGGTGTGGCCGATGTTGATCAACACTGCGTTTGGCGTTTCGGCCGTGAAACGTGAATGGCTCAACGTAGCCAGCACGCTGGAAGTCAAGCCACTGCGTAAAGCGCTGAAGGTGATTCTGCCCGCAGCAGCGCCCACTATTTTGACCGGCATGCGCATCTCCATGAGTATCGCGTGGCTGGTGATTGTGGCCGCCGAAATGTTGGTTGGGGGCACCGGCATTGGCTACTTCGTGTGGAACGAGTGGAACAATCTTTCGCTCACCAACGTGATCTTCGCGATCCTCGTGATCGGGGTGGTCGGCATGTTGCTCGACATGATGTTCGCGCGGCTGCAACGCCTCGTGACCTACGTGGAATGAGCGCGCACATGGATGGATTTCTGCGTGTCGAGCAGCTGGGCAAATCGTTCAACACAGAGCGCCCGGTTTTCAGCGAGGTTAGTTTTAGGTTAGAGCGAGGCGAGTTTGTCTGCATCATCGGTCATTCCGGTTGCGGAAAGACGACGATCCTTAACGTACTTGCGGGACTCGACACAGCCACCAGCGGCAACGTGTTCATGGATGGTCGCGAAGTGATTGGCCCGAGTCTGGAGCGCGGCGTGGTGTTTCAGAGTCATGCGCTGATGCCGTGGCTGACGGTGCGCAAAAACATAGCCTTCGCAGTTGAGTCGCGCTGGCCTGAATGGACTCGCGCGCAAGTGTCTGAAGCCGTCGTTAACGTCGTTGAACTCGTGGGATTGAGTCAGGCGATCAACAAGCTTCCGTCGGAGCTGTCAGGCGGCATGAAGCAGCGCGTCGGCATTGCACGCGCCTTTGCCATCAAGCCCAAAATGCTCTTGCTCGATGAGCCGTTCGGTGCGCTCGACGCACTCACGCGCGGCACGATTCAGGAAGAGCTGATCTCCATCGTGCGAAAGACGCAGCAAACCGTTTTCATGATCACGCACGATGTGGATGAGGCAATCTTGCTCGCAGACCGCATTCTGCTGATGAAAAACGGCGGCGACACGGACGCGGGCTACGTGCCTGGCGGCATCGCGGAGGTCATTGTCAACACGTTGTCGAAAGACCGCACCCGCAGCACGCTACATCACCTCGATGGGTACTACGAGTTGCGCAACAACATCGTTGATTTCCTCGTCACCCGAGCCAAACACTGAATTCCCGTTTCGTTACCGTTCGGGCTGAGCCCGTCGAAGCCTTGGTTGCAATTCCCGCAACCAACCCTTCGACAAGCTCAGGGCGAACGGAGCATTTTCCACGCATTTTCCACGTATCAAGGAGCACACCATGAATCGCAATGACGTTACCGAAAAGATCATCACCGTAAAAGTAAAAAAGAGCATGAAATGGGCCGATGTCGCCAAAAAAGTCGGCGAGTCAAAAGAGTGGGTCACCGCCGCCTGTCTGGGTCAGATGACGCTGACCGCAGAGCAAGCCAAAGTGCTCGGCAAAATTTTTGGCCTGGATGCGGAAGAGCAAAAATGGCTGCAAGTGGTGCCGTACAAAGGCTCGCTGCCAACGCCTGTTCCTACCGATCCGCTAATCTATCGCTGGTACGAAATCGTGAGCGTGTACGGCACCACGATCAAGGAATTGATCCACGAAGAATTCGGCGATGGCATCATGAGCGCGATTGATTTCAGCATGGATATCAAGCGCGAGCCCGACCCTAAAGGCGACCGCGTGAACGTCGTGCTTTCCGGAAAATTCTTGGCGTACAAAACGTACTAGTCACACCATGAACGCGCCAGAAAATCCGCGTCCGCCGCTGCCGCCGTTCACACGAGAAGCAGCGGTGCAGAAAGTTCGCATGGCTGAAGACGCGTGGAACGCGCGCGATCCGCAACGCGTATCGCTCGCCTACTCCCCAGACAGCGTATGGCGCAATCGCTCGGAGTTCTTCTCGGGACGACCCGCGATCATCGAATTCCTCACCCGCAAGTGGGCAAAGGAAAATGAGTACCGGCTGATCAAGGAGCTCTGGGCGTTCACTGACAACCGCATCGCGGTGCGCTTCGCCTACGAGTCACACGACGAGGCGGGCAACTGGTTTCGTTCGTACGGAAATGAAAACTGGGAGTTTGACGCGCTGGGCTACATGCGCGCCCGCCACGCCAGCATCAACGATCTCGCGATCACCGAGGCCGAACGAAAATTTCGCTGGCCACAAGGGCGCAGGCCCGACGATCATCCCGGGTTGACTGCGCTAGGGCTGTAGGGTGGGCACCCCGTGCCCACAAAACGGCGGCATCTGACCCATCCCGTTACGTGCGCTAGAGGTGGGCACGGGGTGCCCACCCTACAGGTCTACCGCAACGTGAGCACCATCTCCATCTCACCACCCGTCACCTTGCCCGTTTCACGAAAGCCCATGCGCTCGTAAAACGACTTCGCGTTGCCATCGCGTAGCACGTAGCTCAGGCTCACGGTATGGATGGCGGGCATGGATTGGGCACGCTCGACGATGAGCTTCATCACCTGTTCGCCGTAGCCCTTGCCCTGATGTTTGAACTCGATCATGAAGCGCCAGATGTAGAGCGAATCGAGCGCTGCTTCCTCCGCCTTCGCCGCTTCAATATCCAGCGTCGGATCTAACAGCATGACGAACCCGACTGGCGTATCGTTCGCCATCACCGCGCGAAACCACGCGTTTTTGCTGTACGTGCCCTGTGCAATCGAGATGCCATTGGTCGCGACCATGCGCTCGCCGACCGCGCCGGGATTCATGCGCACAATCGGTTTGACGTTGTCCTTGGTGATCTCGGCGAGCGTGATTTTTGCGTCGCGCGTTAACGTGGTTTCGGTCGCGCCGCCTTGAGTCAGACGCGCTTCAAGTTTGGCTTTGGCTGCGGGCCATTCCGCCGCAAGCATCGAGTACATCACCGTGTCGCGCACGCCGCCATCGCGCAGCGGCGCGTGATGCCGAATCGCACCGTCCCGCTTCGCACCCAGCCGCTCAATCGCGCGTTGCGAAGCAAAATTCATATGACTCGCCCGCCAGCCCACGACCGCGCTGCCGAGCGTCTCAAACGCATGCTGCATGAGCATCAATTTGCACAGCGTATTCACGTTGGATCGCTGCCGTGATTTCGCGTACCAGGTCCAGCCGATTTCCACGCGCTTAATGGCGGGCACGATGTCGTGATAACTGGTGCTTCCGATCACCTCGCCCGTGGCCGCGTCCACCACGGCGAACGCGAGGCGACTACCTTCGGCGCGTTGCTTCAACGCCGATTCAATGTAGGCGCGCGTCTCCTCGGGCTCGGGCACCGACGTGACGCGGATGTTCCACAGCTCGCCATCGGCCGCCGCTTTTCGCAGGCCGTCTTCGTGCGCGAGGGTCAGCGGTTCGAGGCGAATCCCGTCGCGCTCAAGCGTGACGACTTCTGGCCAAGGCTGTGCTGCGGTTTCGGTGGTCATGGGGGCACTCTAAAAATTCATTTGTGGGGCGCATTGTGTCGTTACGGGGTGCTCGCAATCCTCATGTGACCTGCGCGTACATTCCGGTTGCTGCGCGCCCCGCGCC
>JAYVNO010000155.1:0-13685 GCA_043758415.1 Burkholderiales bacterium | reverse complement strand
GCGAGGCGGCCCAGTCGATGCAACTACAACTCGAACTGATCAGCCGCAAACACGCCCGCCATCACAAGCGAGCAGAAATATCCGTGATGACCCTGGCCCGCCGTGTGATCGCAAATCTGCAACTGATGCAGAGAATCGGCAATCCGCTCGACTATCTGCATCGACTGTGCGCGCAGTCGATCAACGCTTTCAATACTCAACAGCTCTCGCAGTAATTCGTGGGGAAACCTCAGGGTTAGAGTCTGTTTATGCGTAGAGCCAATTTGTACGATTATATGGTCATAACCCCAATCAAATAGGGCATAGCGCGTCAAAGCTGATCGGTTTTCGGACGGACGATTGCGACTCAAATCATCAGTTCAATGAGGAACGGGCCGCTCTGCAGGAAGCTTTGTTTCATCAAATCTGCGCACTCTTCTAAATTGGTCGCACGTGCCGATTCAACACTCATTCCGTTCGCAAGTTTCACCCAGTCGAGGTTCGGGTTGCCGAGGTCGAGCATGCCCATGGCAATCGGCCCCGGCGCCGCGCCGACCGCTTGATATTCGCCTATCAGGATGCCGTATTTTCGGTTGTTGAGAAGGATGGTGGTGACTGGCAACCGCTCGCGGGCTTGCGTCCACAACGCTTGTAGCGAATACATGGCCGATCCGTCAGCTTGCAAATTGATCACGCGGCGCTGACCGGCGCTACCGAGCGCGGCACCCGTGGCCATAGGCAAGCCAGCGCCGATGGCACCACCCACCAGATGCAGCCAGTCATGGGCGGGTGCGGCGTGCGTGTTTTTGTAAAACCCTCGACCATAAGACACGCTCTCATCCGACACAATCGCGTTGTCTGGCATCACCGCAGCCAACGTTTGCGCGAGGCCTTCGGGTGTGGGCGCGCCGGTCACGGCATTGGGTCGCGGGCCGGGATCGGGTATCGCTGCGCTCGGTGCATTGAGTTCGTCAACCAGCGCCTGCAACGCGGCCGCTCCGTCCTGATCATCGCGCGCGAGCACATGCAATTGCGCGTGCTCGGGATAAAGCTTACCCGGCTTGCCCGGATAGGCAAAGAAGCCGACCGGCGGCTTGGCGCTCACCAGAATGATGTGCTCAAAACGGCTCAGAGCCTGCACCGCCATATCGGTGTTGTACGGCACCCGTTCGAGTTGCAAACGACCACGTCCGCGCTGCATGTGGCCGGTCACATAGTCCGCCATGAGCGTCGCCCCGGTCGCCTGAGCAACGCGCCACGCCAGCGTCTGCGACTGGTCGAGCACGGCACGTCCCGCGAGTAGAATCAGCACCTTCTTTTGCGTGCGCAGAACACGAGCGGCGCTCTGCACTGCGAACGGATCAATCGCGGGCGGAGCGGGAACTGCGAGCGCGTCAGCGACGATGCTGCCTTCATCCCACGATGTGTCGGACGGCAGGATCAGTGTCGCGATTTGGCCCGGCAGCATGCGCGCGGCTTGCACGGCGTTCGCAGCATCGCGACCGACGTCTGCTGCGCGCGAACTAGTGCGCACCCACGCGGACACGGCGCGCGCGAGGCTATCGGTGTCGGCGGTCAGTGGCGCGTCGAGCGGACGGTGATACGTCGCCTGATCGCCGACGATGTTGACGATGCCGCTCCTGGCGCGACGGGCGTTGTGCAGATTAGCCAGGCCATTGGCGAGGCCCGGCCCGCAGTGCAGCAGCGTGCAGGCGGGCTTGCCTTTGATCCGGTAGTAGCCGTCGGCCATGCCAGTCACAACGTTCTCCAGCAAGCCCAGCACGCAGCGCATGCCGACGCTCTGATCGAGTGCGGCGACAAAATGCATTTCGCTGGTGCCGGGGTTGGCGAAGCAGGTGTCGACGCCCGATTTCAGCAGCGTTTCGACTAAACTTTTTGCGCCGTTCATTGGAGAAGCTTCAACGCGTTTGAGCTGGGCGAGATCATGTGTTGTCCGACGGAGTTGAGTCGCCTGAAGTCTAGCCCGTACCGCTGCGCTGACCGCTACTTCTTAGATGATTCACGAGACGAATGGGTGTTCACCATCGACTGTTGCGCACGCACATAATCCGCCAAGCGCGTCGCCTTCGATGGGCGTGCCTATGATCGACAAATCTCGCACATCTCGGGAGATGGTGCGCTCGCTCACTTGCAGCCAAATGGCCAGTTGTTGCGCCGTGGTCAGGCGACGGCCACGCAGAAACTGAACGATACGAAACAACCGGTCAGCGCGGCGCATTGCCTTGTTGTCGCAATGTCTTTTTACGTTCTTCAGTGAACTGCCACCACACGGCGGCAGGCTCGCCATTCATGAATTGCGTCACTGAAATGAACACATCGATCACACAAGGATCATGTCGCACGCCGGTCACCGCGCAAAGCGTTTCGTACATGGCATACGGGTCGCGACCACGCAACTCGGCGGGCTGCGAAATACCGATCAACTGCAAGTCGCTCGCCAATGATGCGCCCACGTTCGGCAAGTCGGTCAGCCGCACCACGTCTTCACGAACGACCTTGGCGGGGCTCATGGTCGCCTCACGTGCAACTCACGTGTCTAGCGCATCGCAGCGTGATTGAAGTCCGGATTTTCAATCACCCCGAGGCGATTGCCGAAGGGATCAATGACCGCCGCCACTTTGATGCCCTCGCCCACTTCGGTGACCGGCTCCAGCGCCCTGGCTCCGATTGCAATGAGGTGCGTGACCGCATCCATCGCGCTCGTCACACCCCACAACGGCTGCGGGCCGTTGGTGCCAGCGCTGCCATCAGGAATGAGCCCAAGCTCAAAGCCGCCGACCGAAAAGCCGACATAAAACGGCTGGTCAAAGTAGGGCTCGATGCCAAGCGCCTGCGCGTACCAATGCTTCGCTTTTTCGAGATCGTTGACGGGATAAATTGCAGTTCGTAGACCGATAAACATGATGGCTTTTTCTCTGTCTGGGGTCGAAGCAGGGTGGCGATTGCGGAACGATCTACGCCATTGAGAACAAACCAATACGATTGCCTTCGCTGTCGCCGAAGTGCGCGAAGTGGCCGATGCCCGGTGGCAGCGCGGTTTTGGGCTCGATCACCGAGCCGCCGTTTGCGGTCACGCGAGCTAGATAAGGCGTTAAGTCATCGCCGGTGTTCAGATACACCACCGCGCCATTGACGGCAGGAACGTAGCCGTCTTGGCTGACGACTGCGCCATTGACCGATGTGTCACTGCCCGGAAAAACGGCGAGATCGCTGCCCAACATTTTTTCACGCTTGAGCGCTACTTGAAACACCGCTTCATAGAACTTAACCGCGCGCTCGAAATTCGCTGCGGGGATTTCAAACCAGACTGCGTTGCCGATCATGAGGGTTTCCTTCGTGGGGGTTAATGACAGGAAGGATTATTTACGCCTGCTACTGACAGCATTGTGTCAGGAGTGATATCAGAACTCAAAACTGGCGTCATGCTCGCCAGAGGCGGGCATCCAGAAACGCGACTGGATCATTGCACGTCGGGAGCCATAGCCAACGTTCTCGATTCCCGTCCTTCGCCAGGCTCAGGACGAGAATGACGGCGGTTCACTGCGGACTACTTGCCGAGCAACGAAACTCCAAAAATCCGTTCGCCGTTGCGATGCGCGATCTTTGTCGCAACATCGCGTGGCAATTCGGCCAGCCAACGCTGGTAGTAATCCATGATCTCTCCATACTGTGCCCAGCGCTCGGTCACCCAGCAATCAGAGCCCAGCAAAAAGCGATCAGGATACGCGGTGAACAACGCGCGCCATTGTTTTGAAAGCTTGCCACCGTCAGTAACGTCGTTGCGATACGACAGCTCGCCCATCAAGTCGGGATGCGCATTCATCATTGCCGCGACGCGATCTGTGGTGACGCTAAATCCGGTATGAGCCCAGATCACCTTTGCCTTCGGATTGAGCGTAAAAATGTGCAGCAGCGCTGCCTCGTCGCTATGCGCATGCAGCCAAAGATCATTCTTCTGGGCGAAGGCAACGATTTGTGCGAACTCCTTTGACTTCGCCTCATCGCCGTATAGATGAAATTCACCAATGCCGCGCACTTTTCCCTTCATCGCACCTTCGGTGTATTCGCGCTCGATCATGGCAACGATTTCAGGGTTTCGGTGCCACGTGCCGTAATCAGCGCGGTCGCGATAAACGCGAATGAAAGGGACAATCTTGAGCGACTCCGGCGCGGCCTTCAACAATAGCGCGGACCCTTCGTTCGGCCGCGATGTCGCGAGGATTCCACGCACATTGCTCTGCCGAAAAATCTCCAGCACTTTGGCGGGCGGATAGCTCTCGCGGGCCTCAATGTTGTAGTGCATGTGGGCGTCGAAAATGGGGAGCGGTTCGACGGCGTACGACGTGATGTTCACCGCAAGTAATGTAGTTGCCGTAGCGCCACGCACCACGCGGAGTAGTAGTGTTTTCGAAGCGGAAGCATGCATAAAAACCTTTCTTTCACACACTCTTTTTACAGTCAAAATACGTGCGCCAAAACGGTGGTTATAATAACCACCATGCGAAGGGCTGACGTCATAAAGAAGCTTGAAATTGACGGTTGGCGTTTGCGCTCGGTGCGCGGCAGTCACTATGTGTTCAACCATCCCGATAAGCCAGGTCACATCAGCGTGCCACATCCGAAAAAGGACTTGGGTATTGGCCTTGTGCGGACACTACTCAAACAGGCCGGTTTGGATTGAAGCAAAGGAGAAAAGAGATGAAGTTTTTAATCGCGATCGAACCCGGAACAGAGACCTCCGCTTTCGGCGTTGTCGTGCCTGATCTTCCCGGATGCCTTTCGGCTGGCGACACGCTGGAAGAGGCGTTTGATAACGCGGCTGTCGCGATTGAAGCCCATTGCGAACTGCTCGCCGAAGATGGTCATGACATGCCGCAACCCAAGCCGATGCAAGCGCATCAGCAAGCCGCCGAATTTGTCGGCTGGACGTGGGCCGTAGTGGACGTGCCTGTGGAAGCCTTTTGGGGACCGGCAGAAAAAATCAACATCACCTTACCAGTGCGAATTTTGCGACGTATCGATATCTACGTCCGTGAACACGGTCAAACCAGAAGTGGTTTTATTGCTCAAGCCGCACAGGCTGCGATGGCAGGTTAAGCGCCGCTGAACCGAATCGGTTTTTTGCGTCCATGAACACGAATCGACAGCGCCAGTGTGACGGGTTTAAATGCAGCCGATGTTTCAAATCCGGCAGACGCCTAACCCTCCAGCGCCTCAATCATCGCCACTCGCGCGGCATGTCGGCCGCCCTCGAACTGGGCGTTCAGGAACGCATCCACGATATCGAGCGCCAGCCCTTCGCCCACCACGCGCGCGCCCAGCGACAGCATGTTGGCATCGTTGTGCTGGCGGATCATGCGCGCCGAGAATGTGTCGAGGCAGACGCCGCAACGGATGCCGCGCACCTTGTTCGCTGCCATCATGATGCCCTGGCCGGTGCCGCACAAGATGATGCCGAAGCGGCAATCGCCAGAGGCGACGAGCCGCGCCGCCGCTTCGCCGTGCTTGGGGTAGGGTGTGCTCTCGGGTGTCGTCGGTCCGATGTCAACCACCACCCAGCCAAGTGTTGCGATGTGAGTAGCAATGACCTGACGGAGGGCGATTGCGGCGTGGTCGCTGGAGAGAACGATGCGGTTATTGGTTGTCATGGCGGCGTGATCCGGGTTAATCCAGCTAAAGCGATGGGTGAGCGCGACTATTTTGGAATGAATTGATCGGCGAGCGCTAGTTTTTGTCGGCGCCACACGGTTTCGGCGTGTGTTGGTTGATAGTCGGTAATGGCCTGAGCAATTCGATTCATTGCGAGCGCCGGGTCACGCACACGGCACACCTCACGACCGAATTTGATGAGCGTGGTCTCCGTTGGCCATGCGCGATCTCGACGCAGCGCCAGCGCCATGCGGTCATTGGGCAGGTACATCGTGGTGGTGGTGATGTCGTAGACCGGCGCGAGGCGGCAGTCGTCGGTCGTGGGGTCGGCGTAGAGCAGGCCGAAATTTTTCAGATGCGCGTCGCCGTTTCTCAGGTACACCGCAAGAACGATCAGCTCGAACAGCGCGTTGAGCGAAGTGTGAATGTGCGCCGGTGAGGCGTTGAGCAAGATGGCCTTGGCAATGCTCTCGTAGCTGCCGTCGTACTTGTCGGTGTTTTGTTTACCTTGCAGACTGACCATGTCTTCGAAGCCTAGCGGTACGCCCTTGACGCGGTCGAAGCGTTCAATGACGAGGCGCTTTTTATCGGCGGAGAGCCAGAAGTCGGGTACTTGCAGGCGTGCCGCGCGCGCGATGGACAGACAATGAAATTCGTTTGCGGCGAGGTCTGGCAGGCTCGCTTCACCGGCCTTCACGATGTATTGGCCAACGTTTAATGTGGCGCGCGTTTCGAGGCTGATCTTTTCTTTTGATGACGAGGCGGCGAGCGCCTCATCACGCTCTGCATTCACGAGCACTTTAGGCTGCACGCCTGCGATGCCTGACGAAAATAAAAATCGCTCGCAGAGATCGTCAAACAGCGCGCGATTGCCTTGATCGGCGAGCAGTTCGCGCAAGGCAATCGTGGGCTGTTTCGTGGGTGCGTTGCGGTCAAGGCTCACGCGCAGGCGACCGATGGCGTCGCCCGCCGACAGCGCGAGCAGCGCCATATCGTTCATCTTGATCGTTTTGCCGAAGCGCTCGCGAATGCGCTCGGCGATGAAGCCCTCCGGCATGAACGTTTGCAACGCGGGCAGCATCAGCGTGTGATCAAAGCTTGCAAGGCGCACGGGCATGGTGAGTGAGATGGCGGCGGCGGGGCGGTCCAGCACTGCGGCGTCGTAGGCGAAGACATGACGACCGCTGTGCTCCAGTTGCCCCGAGCAGGCGTCGGGCACGTGGACGAACAGACGGCTGATTCTGTTCATGGCGACTTGGCGACAGGCTCATCGTCTTCAGCATAAAGCGCGTCCAGCGATTCAAGCGTGGGCCGCGTGATCGGCACCACATCGAGCCCAAGCCCGAGGCTTTGCAGCACGGTGAGAACGCGCCCCATCGGGGCGTTCGGATCGCCCGCTTCCAGCCGGACGAGACTACGCGTGGGGATGCCCGTGCGCGCTGACAAATCAGCTAGCGTGAGCTTCGCTGATTTTCGGGCGGCTTTGCATGAAAGGCCTAGATCGATGCTGGATTGCATCTCGTGATTTTAGGCCATCGATGGCAATAAATAGTGTATAAAATTAAATTTACGCCATAAGTGGCTAAATATTTGGCTTTGGCTCTCGCATAAAACGAGAGTCTAAAGCAACACCTTTTCGCTGAAACTGTTTCTACATTGGGGCAAAAGCGCGCTATCACTGAAAATCGACTTTGCCGTTTTATCGGATTCATGCCCAATACAGTGGTCATTTCAGTAAAAAGCTGCTTTGTATTGAGGCCCTAATTTTCACGAGCAAATCGCGGCGGAACTGCTCCACATCGGGAGCCTATGCGCTCAATTCGCCCAGCGTTTGCTCCGTTCAACGGCCTTCGTCCAGCCCGCCATCATCTCCGCTGCGCGATCCCGCGACAGCGTTGGCTCGAACACGCGATCCACTTGCCAGTTGCGTTGAATGTCACCCGCATCCTGCCAGAAACCGACCGCCAAACCCGAGAGATACGCCGCCCCCAGCGCCGTCGTTTCCAGAACCTTCGGTCGCACGACTGGCACGCCAAGCAAATCAGCCTGAATTTGCATGAGCAAATTGTTGGCTGTTGCGCCGCCGTCCACGCGCAGTTCGGTGAGCGTCAAACCCGCATCTTTTTCCATCGCGGTCAACACGTCGGCGGACTGGAATGCGATCGATTCAAGTGCGGCGCGGGCGATGTGCGTGATGCCGCTGCCGCGCGTGAGGCCGAACATGGCACCGCGTGCATACGGGTCCCAGTGCGGCGCGCCGAGACCCGCGAATGCGGGCACAAGGTAGACGCCACCCGAGTCGGGGACTTCGGCGGCAAGCGCTTCAACGTCGGCGGCGGTTTTGATGGCGCGCAGGCCGTCACGCAACCATTGCACTACGGCACCGCCGATGAACACGGAGCCTTCAAGCGCGTATTGCGGCATGCCTGCATCAAGCTGCCAAGCGGTTGTGGTCAAAAGTTTATTGGTAGATGCAACCGCTGCGCTACCCGTATTCAACAATAAAAAGCAGCCCGTGCCATACGTGTTCTTCGCCATGCCTGACGAATGGCAACCTTGCCCAAACAGCGCCGCTTGCTGATCGCCCGCAGCGCCCGCAATCGGCACCGCAACGCCATCGATTACCGTCTCGCCAAACGCACCGGAAGAGGGGCGAACCTCGGGCAACACCGTTCGTGGAATGTTCAGCAGGGTCAGCAGCTCATCGTCCCAACTATTGAGGTGAATATTGAACAACAGCGTTCGGCTCGCGTTCGACGGATCGGTTGCGTGTGTCTTGCCGCCTGTCAAATTCCAGATCAACCACGTATCAATCGTGCCAAAGCAAAGTTCACCGTTCTCGGCGCGCGTCCGAGCGCCCGGCACGTTGTCCAACAGCCACTTAAGTTTGGTGCCCGAAAAATAGGCGTCCAGCATAAGTCCGGTTTTTTGCTGAATCAGCCCAGCTTTGCCCGCAGCCTTTAACTCATTGCACAGCGCTGCCGTGCGTCGATCCTGCCAGACGATGGCGTTGGCAATCGGCCTTCCAGTCGCGCGATCCCAAGCGACCGTCGTCTCCCGCTGATTGGTGATGCCGATCGCGACGATTTCGTCGGGCCTGGCTCGCGCTTTGGCAATGGCCGCGAGCATCACCTCGTGCTGCGCCGCCCAAATCTCGTTGGCATCGTGCTCAACCCATCCCGGTTGCGGGAAATGCTGGCGCAATTCTTTCTGCGCACTGGCTACCGGCGTTCCCGAATGGTCATACAAAATCGCCCGCGAGCTGGTCGTGCCCTGATCCAGTGCCAGCACAAATTTCTTGACGTGCGCCAAATTGACCTCCTTCGCGGTCGTCGTTGCACCGCACAAATCGCGCTAGAATCAGTGTCTCAACACAGTCTACAGCGTCCCCGGCGAGCTTCATTTTGAAGATTCCATGGCGGGCGAATCTCCACGATGCCGCTGTCTTCCCCTGCCAATCGCGAGCGACTGCATCTGCGACGTGTGAGCTACGAAGGCTTTCGTCGCGTTGATGGCCTGTTCGACATCGAGGCGCACATCACCGACCACAAAGAGCGCGACTACAAGCTCGCGATGGGCACCCGCAGCAAGGACATTCCGGTACACAACATGTGGGCACGGGTGACCATTGATCGCCGCTTTGACGTGATCGATATTGAGGCAGTCACCGACGAAATGCCCTATCCCGGTCAATGTGACCGAATCGGGCCTGAGTACAAAAAATTAATCGGCAGCAATCTGCTGAAAAGCTTTCGCAAGGCCATCGCAGACAATATGGGTGGCGTCAAGGGGTGTACGCATTTGTCGGAGCTGCTCGGCTATCTGCCGACGGCTGCGGTGCAGACTTTTGCCGGGATTAAGAACGAGGCAGAAACGGTTGACGGCAAGAAGCCGTTTCAACTGGATTCGTGCCACGCACTGGCGACCAGTACCGAGACGGTGCAGGTGTATTACCCGAAGTGGTATTCAGGTGCAGAGGCGACAGTCGGCAACGAGGCAGTAGCGCTGTGAGTCATGTATTTTTTGTAGGAGCGGCTCTGCCGCGACCCAACTAACGGTTACACGGTGGGTCGCGGCAGAGCCGCTCCTACAGAACACTTTTTTCGATTGAAAACAACAGGGGTTGAGCCGTGAAAATTCACGAGTACCAGGGTAAACAGATTCTTCGTGAATTCGGCGTTCCGGTGCCACGCGGCATCCCCGCGTTCACCGTTGATGAGGCCGTGAAAGCGGCGCAGGAGCTGGGCGGCCCGGTGTGGGTGGTCAAGGCGCAGATTCACGCGGGTGGTCGCGGCAAGGGCGGCGGCGTCAAGGTTGCGAAGTCGCTGGAGCAGGTGCGCGAATACGCCAGTGCGATTCTCGGCATGCAGCTCATCACGCATCAGACTAGCCCAGCGGGCCAGAAGGTGCGTCGCCTGTTCATCGAAGACGGTGCCGACATCAAAAAGGAACTCTACGTTTCGATGGTGCTCGATCGTGGCACGCAACGTGTCGCTTTACTCGCTTCGTCTGAAGGCGGCATGGACATTGAGGAAGTGGCGCACAGCAATCCCGATGCGATCAAAAAAGTGTTCATCGATCCGGGCCTTGGCTTGACCGATGCGCAATGCGACGAAATTTCCGGCGCGATTGGCATTCCGTCGGAATCGTTCGTTGAAGCGCGTAAGTGTTTGCAGGGTCTGTACAACGCGTTCATCGACAAAGACGCAGCGCTCGCCGAGATCAATCCACTGGTCGTCACCGGCAACGGCAGCGTGATCGCGCTCGACGCCAAATTCAACTTCGACGCTAACGCGTTGTATCGGCATCCTGACATCGTCGCGATGCGCGATCTGGACGAAGAAGATCCAGCCGAAATCGAAGCATCGAAATTCGACCTCGCGTACATTTCGCTCGACGGCAACATCGGCTGTCTGGTCAACGGCGCGGGCCTCGCGATGGCGACCATGGACACCATCAAGCTGTACGGCGGCGAACCTGCCAACTTCCTCGACGTCGGCGGTGGTGCCACCACCGAGAAGGTGACCGAAGCCTTCAAGATCATGCTGAAAAACCCGAATCTGAAAGCGATTCTGGTCAACATTTTCGGCGGCATCATGAAGTGCGACACCATTGCCGAGGGCGTGGTCGCCGCGTCCAAAGCGGTCGGCCTGAAGGTGCCGCTGGTGGTGCGCATGAAAGGCACCAACGAAGATTTGGGTAAAGAAATTCTCGCCAAATCTGGCTTGCCGATCATTGTGGCCAACAACATGGGTGAGGCGGCGGAGAAGGTTGTGGCTGCGGCCAACGGCGTGAAGTCGAGCCCGGCGCCTGCCGCGGCATCTGCTGCGCCGGTAACAACTGCGGCTCCCGCAGCGGTCACTGCCAGCAAGCCACTTGAACCGTCTGCGCCTGCGTCCGGCTGGATGAAGTGGCTGATGGTGATCGTGTGTGCGATTCTTGCCGCGCTGTTGCTGCGTCAATGCAGCCAGCCAAAAGAAGCGCCCGTTGTACCTGCTACGCCTGTTACTCCGGCAGCGCCAAAAGCGGTCGAACCACCGAAACCCGCTGAAGCGGTGACTCCCGAAGCGCCCAAGGCGGACGCAGCCAAGCCCGCAGAAGCTGCCAAAGCGGAAACGCCAGCACCCGCTGCTGATCCCGCAAAAACGGAGCCTGCGAAGACAGAAGCGCCGAAGACGGACGCTCCAAAAACCGACGCCCCCAAAGCTGAGGTCAAGAAGGCTGCCGCCTTTGCCAGCGTAGAAATCCTCGCGTAGAAACCCCGGAGAACAGCAATGAGCATCCTCATCAATAAAGACACGCGAGTCATGACGCAGGGCATCACTGGCAAAACGGGCCAGTTTCACACCCGCGGCTGTAGCGCCTACGCGAACGGCAAAAACTGCTTCGTCGCGGGCGTCAATCCGAAAAAAGCGGGCGAAAATTTCGAAGGCATTCCGATCTACGGCTCGGTGAAAGAAGCCAAAGCGCAAACCGGCGCTACGGTCAGCGTCATCTATGTCCCGCCATCAGGCGCTGCTGCCGCCATTGACGAGGCGGTGGAAGCTGAACTCGATCTGGTCGTCTGCATCACCGAAGGTATACCGGTGCTCGACATGCTGAAAACGCGTTACAAAATGCAGGGCAAAAAAACGCTACTTCTTGGGCCGAACTGCCCCGGCCTCATCACACCGGACGAAATCAAGATCGGCATCATGCCCGGCCACATTCATCGCAAGGGCCGCATTGGAGTGGTCTCGCGTTCGGGCACGTTGACGTATGAAGCGGTCGGCCAACTCACCGAACTCGGCCTCGGCCAGTCAAGCGCTGTTGGTATCGGCGGCGACCCGATCAACGGTCTCAAGCACATTGACATCATGCGTCTGTTCAACGACGATCCCGACACCGACGCCGTCATCATGATCGGCGAAATCGGCGGCCCGGACGAAGCCGAAGCCGCCTATTGGGTCAAGGCCAACATGAAAAAACCGGTAGTAGGTTTCATCGCCGGCGTCACCGCCCCACCCGGCAAGCGCATGGGCCACGCCGGCGCGCTGATCAGCGGCGGCGCAGACACTGCGGACGCGAAACTAGCCATCATGGAGGAGTGCGGCTTCACCATCACGAGGAATCCTGCGGAGATGGGAAAACTGCTTAAGGGTTTGTTGAAGTAACGGAACGAGATACAGCTTTTTCTAAAATCGCGCTGAAAGCCCCAATTGATTGGGGCTTTTTCATTTGCGTCGCATAACTCGATAACGACGTAACTTTGGCTCTATCCCGCGCGGGGCGGTCGATACCACGAAAAGCCGCTTTGTTAAATCAGCGATTGCTGCTTGCTCTTCGCCGCTGAGTTTTCCGTCTTCGCTTTCTTGAATGTCTGCTCGCCGCGCGACAAATCAGGGAACTGCGGGCGCTCTTTGCCGGAAAGCAGCCCTTCAATCGTCAAAATCTGAATCTTCGGGAACGCGCCGTGGTGCGGACTCTCGAAATGTCCGGCGGCAGCGGCTTCCTTGATCATCTCGCGGGTTGGCTCCGTTAGTGTGATGAAAAGTCCAATCGCGGCCTTTTCGCGCCCGACGTCGCCGATCAACGTCGCGATGTCGGATCGCACAACATGCGCGCCACCCTTTACCTGCACGATCACTTTTTCCGTGTGGTTCTTGTCGCCAACCGTGATCCACAAAAGGCCATCAATGCCGCCGTCCGCGCCCTTTTTGCCTTGCTTGTAAATCTGCGCGCCGACCAGCATGCAGGCCCACGACTGGAACTGATACTTGTCGTCCTGCGCGAGTTTTTGCGCGGCACCGAAATCCTGTGGCGTGCCAATGACCTTGAACGCGCCCTTCGCCTGAAGCTTTGGGAACGCCTCTTTCATTCGCCGTTCGATCAGACCAATCGACAAGTGCGTGATGTCGATGCCTAGCCAACGGCGACCGAGTTTCTCCGCTGCATGAACCGCCGTTCCACAACCGCAAAACGGATCGAGCACAACGTCGCCTTCGTTGGAAGAGGCGCTAATGATGCGTTCGAGTAGGGCAACGGGCTTTTGTGTGGGATAGCCCATCGCTTCATCGGCCTGTGAATTGATTGGGGCGATATCCATCCAAGTATCGTCGATAAGCACACCTTCTTGGTCATCCAAAAAGCGCTTTAAGCGAGGCAGTCCACCTTCTTTGGCAGGCCAATAGATTCGCCCGTCAGCGTCTAATTTCTCCAAATTCTCGATGGAGTATTTCCAATGGTTACCTTTTGCACGAACGCTTATTCCACGCCAATCTTTGCCTGACGACCCGTTTCGTGTGCCTTCGGCAGTCAAATCACCGAGCGAATATCGTCGACCAGATTGCGGATCTATGTTGCCGTAATGCTGGCGAATTCGTTCTTCAGAATGAGGCAAGAATTGTCTGGTAAAAATGCCTTGATTACCTTTACAGTACAGAAGTATCACGTCGTGGTTACTAGATAGTGTCGTCACGAGATATTAAGCCACAACACCATGCATCGAATCTGTACGGAGGCGACAAATGAGGACAAATTTTTGGCGTATCGCGTGG
>JAYVNO010000154.1:0-35917 GCA_043758415.1 Burkholderiales bacterium | reverse complement strand
CACCCTCCCAGAAAGCCTTCCAATAACCACTCCAAAAAACAGCACCTAAGCCCCCTCTAAAAACCACTCCTCGCGACAACTTACTTGACAACTATCGAGTGCCATGAGCTTTTCAGTACCCCCAACCCGATACTTCAGGCGTCAATACTTGCCACCTGCCGGGGTGACCAACAGGTAAAGGCCAAGCTCATCGCCCAGCTTATACGGCTTGGCTTTGGGCTTGGCATTACGAAACCTCACATCGGATCGATTCAGTGCCATTTGGGGGTATCTCCAGCGGTTTGAGGGGTACCGCACACCTAGTACCCCCTAATGTACTCCCAATGATGAAGGATGCAAACGGATCGATGTGACCTTCTAGAAACAAGAAAGCCCGGTTATACGGGCCTTCTAGCTGGATAGATGAACGTTGTGGAACGTTGGGAAACTACCCTTTGGTGCCCGAGACCGGAATCGAACCGGTACGCCCGCTATTCACGAAAGCGGCGGATTTTAAGTCCGCTGTGTCTACCAATTCCACCACTCGGGCAATGGACTGATATTTTGAATTCTAGCGGTCAACGTGATCGACGATTTTTCTGTCCGGCGTTCAGCTTTGTGGTTTGCCGAGCAGGAACAGCGCGGGCGCTTTGACAATGAATCGGTCGCGGTCCGCCTGTTGCCATGCGTTAGTAGCTCTGGCGCAAATGATTTCGCCCTGAGCGCCGAGGTTTTGAGCGATGCAGAGGTGGGTGTTGGCTGCGATGACGTCGCGCAACGCACCGAGCATCGCTGCGTTGCGGTACGGGGTTTCTATAAAAATTTGCGTTGCCCCCGTGGTTTGTACGTTTCGATCAAGGGCTCGCAACGCGGCGTCGCGCACGTGTGGTTTGCTTGGCAGGTAGCCGTGAAACGCGAAATGCTGACCATCAAATCCGCTGGCCATGAGACCGAGTAACAACGATGACGGGCCGACCAGCGGCGCAACTGTAGCGCCCATTTGGTGAGCGAGAGTGACGAACGCGGCACCCGGATCGGCCATGCCGGGGCAACCGGCGTCGGAGATGACGCCGACGTCGATGCCCCCTTTGAGCCACTCGGCGCACTGCGCTTTGGCGGCTGGCAACGGGTCGCAAGCGGTGATCAAAGTGTCGGCGATTACGCGGTCGGGCGAGAGCGTTTTCAGGAATGCGCGCGAGACTTTTGGTGTTTCGACGATGAAGTGATTCAAACGCTGGGCGAGGGCGATGGTGCGGCGAGGCAGTACGTCCGTGGGTGCGGCAACCCCAAGCAGATTGGGGATGAGGTATAGCGTGCCAGTCATAGCGAGCCCAGCTCACGCAGGAAGTCGGTCAGGCGAATGAGTGGCAGGCCGATAATGGCGGTCGGGTCGTCGCTTTTTACGGCTTGCAAGAGCGTGATGCCCGCTGTTTCTACCTTAACGGCTCCGGCGGCATCAAACGGTTGCTCGCGCTGCAAGTAGGCGATCAACGTGGCGTCTGGCAGGGTTCGATAGGTGACTTCAGTGGCAACCACGTCGATCAGCGGTTCGCGGCCCGGAGAGAGAACGCAAAGTGCGGTGTAGCAGTGAATCGTCCGGCCCTGACATCGTTTCAGCTGATCGAGCGCGGTCGCGAACGCGCCCGGTTTAGAGAGGGCAACGCCGTCAAGGTCGAGCACTTGATCAGAGCCGATGACTATAGCGGCCGGGTGGCGCTCCGCCACCACGCGGGCCTTGTCCAGCGCCAGTCTTCGGCAATTGACGAGCGGCGATTCACTGCCTGTTTGTGCCTCGTCCACGTCAGGTTTATCGACTGAAAACGCGAGGCCAAGGCGCGCAAGCAGCTCGCGGCGGTAGCGGGACGTGGAGGCGAGAACTATTGGACTGGACATAAAAGGGGGCATGTGATGGTGCGTCGCGCCGAAAATAGCTATAATAATGGGCTATGTGTTTCTGGCTAACTGTCTGACTTTTAAGGCTTTTAAAGGTTGCTAAGGTGCTAACGAAGCGTCTTTAAGAAAAAAGCAGGCAAAGTGAAGAGTCAAGTTGGTAGCCAAAGATCATAAGCAAATCACTGAAGCAGACTGGAAATTTCGCCAGAACGCTGCACAATTTGCCCGGCAAGGATATTCGATTGCTGGGCCCGTTCCGGTGGCCTTGCTGGAAAGATCCTCTGATGGTGATCTGAAAGTTGGCGAGATGTCGGGCTCGGTGCGCTGTGTTGAAAAATCAGTGTCCGCGCGGCTTGGCTTTATCGTCTCAGCGGTAGGAGCGGTGGGCTTGACCTGCCAGTCTTGCGGTGCTGAATTCGATCTGCCGATTAACTCGCAGTCGACGATTTATGTGGCGCATGACGCGGCTGAATTGGCTAGTTGGGAAGACGAAGCGTTTGAGTGCATTGAGGGGAATGAGAAAACGTCCGCGCTCGAATTGGTAGAAGACGAATTGTTGCTCGCGGTGCCCTATATTCCGCGATGCCAGAAGTGCGAAGCGTTGATTACGCCGCACACGGTTGAATTAAATTAGTTAGTTACGCAAGTACGTTAGGAGTCCATCATGGCCGTTCAGCAAAATAAAAAATCCCCTTCCAAGCGCGGTATGCATCGTGCTCACAGCGCGCTAGAAACACCGCATCTGGCGATTGAGCCAACGACCGGCGAAGTGCATCGTCGTCACCACATCAGCCCGACGGGTTTCTACCGCGGTCAAAAAGTCGTCCAGACCAAAGCTGACGAGTAAGTCCTGCCTTGTCGTCTGCGGCCAAGGATGCGCGAAACGTGCGCATCGCAATTGACGTGGACGGCGGCGACCACGGCGCGGCAGTTACGCTGCCAGCCGCTGGCCGGTTTCTAGTAACGCGAACTGATGCCCACCTGGTGCTTGTCGGTCTTGAGTCGTCTCTGGCGCTAGCCAACAAGCACATTGCTGCGGCGGATTTAGGCCGCGTGACACTGGTGACCGCCACTGAGGTCGTGGGCATGGATGAGTCCCCGGCGCTTACGCTGAAAAACAAGAAAAATTCCAGCCTTCGTCTCGCGTTGAACGCGGTGAAAGACGGCGATGCCGATGCGTGCGTCAGCGCTGGCAACACCGGCGCGCTGATGGCCACGGCGCGTTTCGTGCTCAAAACATTGCCCGGCATTGACCGGCCCGCCATCGCGGGACTGTTTCCCACACACACCGGGAATGGTCGCGAAGGCGACGGTGGTGCGCTGGTGCTCGACCTCGGCGCGAACGTGGATTGCACGGCTGAACACCTACGTCAATTTGCCATTATGGGTGCGGCGCTGTCGTCCGCGCTCACCGGCAACGTACGTCCGACAGTGGCGCTGCTAAACATCGGTGAAGAAGAAATCAAGGGCAACGAACTGGTTAAAAATGCGGCTGAATTGATTCGCGCCACCGACCTGAATTTTGTTGGCAACGTCGAAGGCACGGACGTATTTCGTGGCGCGGTTGACGTAGTTGTATGCGATGGATTTGTCGGCAACGTTGCGCTTAAATCGGCTGAAGGCATCGCAAACCTGATGTCGCAAATGTTGCGCGAAGAGTTCTCGCGGGACCTGCTGTCGCGAGCGAGCGCCGCAATTGCCTACCCTGTGTTGAAGCGGTTTAAAGCACGGATGGATCCGTCGCAACACAACGGCGCAACGCTGCTCGGGCTGCGCGGGATCGTTGTCAAAAGTCATGGTGGTGCCGACGTGCGGGGCTTTGCGACTGCCATCGAGCGCGCGTATGAAGAAGCGCGTCACGATTTGATCGCTGAGCTGACAGAGCGCGTCGCTGCACTCAATGCCAACACGACGCCCATCCTGGCGGAATCGACACCGAAAGTTGCCAACAGTTAAGCCCCGTTCGGTCATTCTTGTCGTGCGTTTCCGCATCGGCCCTATTGCTGATTAAATAACGGCAAGCCGCCGCCAATCAAGTGCCGCAGCCCCTGCCATGGCGCCCCCCCGCATTCAGCAAAACGTGTTTACCAAAATCATTGCCACCGGAAGCTATCTCCCGGAAAAAATACTCACCAATGACGAGCTGTCGAAATTTGTCGACACGTCGGACGAGTGGATTCGCACGCGCTCCGGCATTCGTTCGCGGCACATCGCAGCGGACGGGGAAGAGACCAGCGACCTGGCCGTTGCCGCGGCTAACAACGCATTGCAAGCAGCAGGACTTATCGCCGCCGACATTGATTTGCTGATCGTGGCGACCACCACGCCGGACGTCATCTTTCCGAGTACCGCGTGCATCGTGCAAGACAAACTCGGCGCGAACAACGCCGCCGCGTTTGACATTCAGGCGGTGTGTTCTGGCTTTGTTTACGCGCTGTCCGTCGCCGACAAAATGGTTGCGAGCGGCGCGCACAAGAACGCGTTGGTGATCGGCGCTGAAATTTACTCGCGCATTCTCAACTGGAAGGATCGCACCACCTGCGTGCTGTTCGGCGATGGCGCGGGCGCGGTCGTGCTCACGCAGTCGGAAGCGCCGGGGATCCTCGCCACCAAACTGCATGCCGACGGTAGTCGCCGCAACATTCTGAACGTGCCGGGCCAGGTGAGGAGCGGCATTGTCTATGGCGACCCGCATGTCCACATGGACGGTCCTGCCGTGTTCAAAATGGCGGTGAACGTGATGGCCGACGTGTGCAACGAAACGCTCGCGATGGCCAACATGACCGCCGCCGACATCGATTGGCTGGTGCCGCATCAAGCCAACGTGCGCATCATCGACGCCACCGGCAAACGCCTCGGCGTGCCGCCCGAGAAAACCATCGTCACGGTGCAAGGGCAAGGCAATACCTCCGCCGCATCTATCCCGCTGGCGCTCGACACCGCCGTGCGTGATGGCCGCATCAAGCCGGGTCATTTGGTGCAAACCGTTGCCGTGGGCGGCGGATTCACCTGGGGCAGCGCGCTGATTCGCTGGTAGTTGATTGGATTGAGATTACCAACAGCTTTGCGCTGAAAGGCTCACTCCATAAGGGCTTAAAACTAGTTTTATGTGTAAATCGACTAGCGACGTTTTTTCCATCTAGCCCAATTTGAATATGACTTGCAGGGCAAAGTTGACGCCAAAAAGCGCTCCGTCTGTAGGAGTATGGCGGGGTGGGCACCCTGTGCCCACCAATCGCCGCAATTCGACGACGGTTGTTATGCCGCCGCTCGGTGGGCACGGGGTTCCCCACCTTGGTATCTTTAGCGTTGTAGCAGGTAGCTCCTGTTACAGTGCTAAAGCTGCAAGGGTGGTCCGCCTCTGCCACCACAACGGTGAATTGACCAAACAGCTTTCAGTCAAGAGCCCCATTTCCTATGGGTAAGATGGGTTATTTGAGGGTAACTCAACTAACACAAAAAAGCTGGCTTAGCCCCCGTGAAACAAAGCGCACAGCAAAAAGCCACTAACCCATGAAGCGCCCATTTGACCTGAAACGCCCACGGCTGCTGGTGCTCGGGCCGGGTAGATGCTGATCTGCTCCTGGCTGATCGTTGCTGCCTCGACGATCACGACGGCCCCGATGAGCAACGTTGACGAAGGTTCGTTCGCGCCTACGCGCTCCCGATTTGAACAGATCGCTGCGCTCGCGGCTTGCACGTTGCAACAGGCGGATTCGGTTGAAGAGGATCACGCGTCCCTTACTGGCAGTCGGTTGCCGCCCGAGCTGGCTTTGAGCTTGACCCAATCGCTCGTTGGCCTGCAATCGGTCACCGACAACGCAGGGGGAACCACCCACTGGCAAGCCACAGGCCGCTACGCCGACGGCCAGATCAGCAGCATGACGGTCGGCGGCCTCACCACCACCAAAGCCTACGACGGACTGGGCCGACTCGACGCCCTCATCACCGGCCCCAATGGCAACGGCGCTGTACAAAACCTAAACGTCGACTTCGACATCTTCGGCAACTTAAAGGGTAGAGGCGACGCCAGCAATGGCGTTGCCTCAGAGACCTTCAAATACGACGTACTCAACCGGCTCACGCACAACGGCACGACACCGATTGCCACCTATGACGCCGTAGGCAACATCACCAGCAAGCTCGGACAGGGTGCCTACAACTACGGTGGCAGCACCTGCCTGCAGAGCTTCAACGGCAACACCTACGGCTACGACGGCAACGGCAACGTCCTAAGCGACGGCCAGAGGAGCATCGCCTACAACCCGTTCAACCTCCCCGAGACCATCACCAAGGGCGCGACGCAACTGGCCTACAGCTACGACGGCAGTCACGCGCGGGTGAAGGAAACCTCCCCGACACATGGCACGACCTATTACGCCGGTGGGTATGAACTCGTCATCCCCGCCGTCAGCAACGCCACCACACAAAAGCGCGAAGAGCGCACCTACATCAGCACCCCCGAAGGCACGGTCGGCGTCATCACCCAGACCAGCGCCAGCAACGCCACGGGCGCACCCACCACCAGCACCGACACCCGCTACTGGCATAAGGATCATCTGGGCTCGATCAGTGCCATCACCGACGCCACCGGTACGGTGAAACAGAGATTCCGCTTCGACCCGTGGGGATCACGTGAATGCTTAAGCGCGGCCGCAGTGGTCATCAGTTGCACGTCCACCAGCCTGCAAAACAACGGCTCGGAGGAGCGTGGCTTTACCGGGCATGAGATGTTGGACGAGGTCGGGCTCATCCACATGAACGGACGTCTCTTCGACCAAAACTTGGGTCGTTTCCTGCAAGCCGACCCAATCATTCAGGAGCCACTGAACAGCCAGAACTACAACCGCTACAGCTACGTCTTGAACAATCCGCTGGCGTATACCGACCCGACTGGGTTCTCCGCGTGGACTAAGGTGCGGGCACCGCTGGCGGCGGTGGCGATAGCGGTGGTGACCTATGGGATAGGAACGGAGTTCGCCCTAGCGGCGTATGCCGAGGCATCAGCCGGGGCGTTCGCAGCAGGTTTAGGTCCATCGGCAGGGGTGATTGGCAGCGCCGCAGCGGCGAACGTGCAAATGGCCTTCACCATCGCCGGAGGATTCGCCGCAGGCGGTGTATCCGGCGGCAACATCGAGAGCGCGGTGCTCGGCGCGTTTCAGGCGATGGCGAGCTTTGGCATTGGCGAGTTCACCGGACACGGATCGTTGCCTGTGGGTAGCGCCGCCCACTTCCAGAATATCGTCGGTCACGCAGCACTCGGCTGCGCGATGGCATCGGCCCAGGGTGGCAGCTGCAAGTCGGGGGCGCTAGCGGGTGGGTTCAGTGCGGCGGCGGGACCAGTGATTGCCGGACTCACAGACGGCAACTTCGCGGCGGGACTCGCGGGGCGGATGGCTGCGGGTTGTGTGGGCAGCTACATCGGCAAGGGCTCGTGCGAGGCCGGGGCGGTTACTGCGGCGTTTGATTATTTGTACAACAGTTGCGCTGGCGGGAAGTGTGACTCGGGATTGGAACAAGGGATGTACGACTGGTGGCCTGGATACAAATTTGGGACGCTTCTCAGCAACAAAGTGTTTGGGGGCGGGGGTGAAAGCACCGCGTGGGAGGTTACGGATGGAGCTTCGTTAGGCGTTGGCGTTCTGGCTAAGGGCATTTCTGCTGGTTTGAACGCTGGGAGTAAATCGGTCCTGTGGTCGGGGCGTGGCGCGGCCCTTGAAGCAGAGGCATTTGGCACGCCAATTGGAAAGACACCAATCGGGCAGGTAATTGATTCAATTGAAAGAACGAAAGTTTTCTCCAATTCAGCAATGAGAAAAGTGTGGGATCAAGCCTCAGCGATCTATACCAAAAATATTGTTGGTGATTCTGTTCCCGTTGTTATTCGCTTTAATTCACCGGCATCAACTTTTTTTAGGATCGAAATGCCGATTTTAATGGAACGTGGCATTCGGGTTGTCCCGAAATGAACTTTAAAAATCTGTTTTCTTTCAATCGTAGTCGCGGAAAGTTTCTTGACGGCACAACACTCGAGCCTTACGGTAGGGAGACGTACCGCTATGTTGACCAGAGCGGGCATGCGACAAGTTTCTCGGTTTACCCAGATGTAGCTGGCTCGCCCGGAAAGTTAACTGTTGTGATTTCGGATGTAAATCTGACCGATGACGGCAAAACCTTCTGCTTGCAGCAGCGCGAAGAATTAAAAACAAAAATCCGCTCATACTTTCGCGACGAGGGCGTGACCTGTGACTTTGTGTAATTCGATGAAAACGCAGAAGAAACGGGGTCGTGTTCGGTTAATTAGCCCTTTGCTGAAACCTCCATTGCAAGAACCCTAGGGCAGCCGAATTAGGGTTCGTATTTCAACCAAAGAACAATGCAAGGAGGTATTTTGATGGGCTCAAATAAGGGGAGCGGTGACCACGCTGAAACTGTTGCGATTCGATTCACGCTAGATGAGCTTGCAGGGCTTTCCAACGCGATCAACGAAGCGCGGTAGGCTGGGTTGACAAACCCGGCATCACGAAAACTCGGAGGAGTGCAGGGTGGGCACAGCGAGCGTATCGAAAGGCGAAAAAGGGATCGTACTCTATTTGATTGGCTCTTCGCTGAAACGACCATTTATATTGGGCAACAGCCCGTTTTATGCCTACACTCGATAAGTACTGCAATTTGATGTTAGCCCCAATGCAGCAAGGCGTACAACTAAAAGCTGATGCGATTTTCTAGCGAATGCCCCGACTCCGATTAACCATCGCTTGTGCGCTGTTCGCACTGCTGCAAGCCACGAATATCGGCCACGCGCTGACGTTCGGTCGCATCGCCACTATCACCCACGACAACGCTGGAACCTCAACGCTAGAAATCGTTGGCTTCTGTTTTGACGACGGCGCGCTAACCCAGATCAGCAGCATGACCGTCGGCGACCTCACCACCAGCAAAGCTTACGACGGCCTCGGTCGCCTCGACACCCTCATCACCGGCCCCGGTGGCAACGGCGCTGTACAAAACTTAAACGTCGACTTCGACATCTTCGGCAACTTGAAGGCCAGAAGCGACGCCAGCAATGGCGTTGCCTCAGCGCGGTAGGGTGGGCAGCCTCTGCCCCCCCAATCGCCGCAATTCGACGACGGTTGTTATGCCGCCGCTCGGTGGGCACGGGGTGCCTACCCTACAAGGCGTCGCTAATGCGTCGTTTGCAGCAAGCTCTCAAGCCGCTGCCCGCCACCATAACTCGTTTGCTCGGCAACGCGCCCGCCGAGCGCGACCTTGATCGCGCAGTACTTGAATTCGGGAATTTTCGCGAATGGATCGAGCGCAGCGTTGGTGAGCTTGTTGATCGCCGCTTCGTAGTAGCAAAACGGCACGAAGATCGAGCCTCGCGGGGAGCTGTCGTCCGCCCTTGCGTACAACGCCACCTCGCCACGTCTTGAGGCGATAGTGATGACGTCGCCCGGCTTGCCACCCATCGCGGCCAAGTCCAAAGGATGCACCAAGGCCACAGGATCGGGTTCCAGCGCGTCGAGAACGGTTGCCCGGCGTGTCATGCTGCCGGTGTGCCAATGCTCGAGCTGGCGGCCGGTGATGAGCACCATCGGGTATTCGGCATCGGGTCGCTCGTTGGCCGGGATGATGTCAGCCGGGACGAACTTGGCGCGACCGCTTTCACGCGGGAAGTCGTCCACGAACACCACCGATTCACCTGGATCGCCTTCGACTTTGCACGGGTAGGTGACCGCATGCTCACGCTCCAGTCGCTCCCATGTGATGCCGCCAATACTCGGCATGGTGTGGCGCATTTCGTCGAACACGTCGGACACGTGGCTGTAGTTCCAGTCGAGCCCCAACCGCGCCGCGATCTGCTGGATGATCCACAAATCCTGTCGCGCGTCGCCGGGCGGATCAATTGCCTGACGACCCATTTGCACCAGTCGGTCCGTATTGGTGAAGCTTCCGGTCTTCTCGGGGAAGGCGCTGGCAGGCAGGATGACGTCGGCGAGATAGGCGGTTTCAGTCAGGAAGATGTCCTGCACCACGAGGTGATCGAGCGCAGCCAGCGCTTCGCGCGCGTGGTTGGCGTCAGGGTCGGACATGGCAGGGTTTTCGCCCATCACGTACATGCCGCGAATGCTGCCCTTTTTGATGGCGTGCATGACTTCAACCACGGTCAGGCCGGGTGTCGGATCAAGCGAGCCTTCCGGTACTGACCATGCCTTTTCGAACGTCGCGCGCACCTTGGCGTCGGTCACATGCTGATAGTCCGGAAACATCATCGGGATCAGGCCCGCGTCGGATGCGCCTTGCACGTTGTTTTGTCCACGAAGCGGATGCAAGCCCGTGCCAGGGCGGCCGATCTGGCCAGTCATCAGCGCCAGCGCGATCAGGCAGCGTGCGTTGTCGGTGCCGTGGACGTGTTGCGACACGCCCATGCCCCACAGAATCATCGAGCCCTTTGAGGTCGCATAGAGCCGCGCCACGTACTTGATCGTCTCGGCATCAATGCCGCAGATCGGAGCCATTTTCTCGGGGCTATATCCTTCGACGTTGGCCTTGAGTTCTGCATAACCAATCGTACGGCTAGCGATGAATTTTTCGTCGACCAGCCCCTCGGTAACGATCACGTGCATCATGGCGTTGAGCAGCGCCACGTCGGTGTCCGGTTTGAATTGCAGGTAGCGATGTGCGATGCGCCCGAGGTCGGATTTACGCGGATCGAGAACGATCAGTTGCGTACCGTTTTTGACCGCGTTTTTGATCCAACTTGCTGCGACTGGATGATTGACCGTCGGGTTCGCACCGATGATGATCACCACTGCGGCCTTGGTCACATCCATCACCGGATTTGACACCGCACCCGAGCCAATGCCTTCGAGCAACGCGACGACGGAGGAGGCGTGGCACAGACGCGTGCAGTGATCCACATTGTTGCTGCCGAAGCCCGTGCGCACCAGCTTCTGGAACAGGTACGCCTCTTCGTTGCTGCCTTTCGCCGAGCCGAAACCGGCCAGTGATGTCTTGCCGTACTGGTCACGAATGTCCTTGAGTTTGCCGCCCGCGAACGCGAGCGCTTCTTCCCAACTGGCGTCACGGAACACGTCCATCACGTGATCCGGATCCATCGTGAATTCGCCGTTCTTCGGCGCGTCGGCACGACGGATCAGCGGCTTGGTCAGGCGATGCGGATGGTGTGCATAGTCAAAACCGTAACGACCCTTGACGCACAACCGTCCGTGGTTGGCAGGACCATCGCGACCTTCCACGTAGAGAATCTTGTTGTCCTTGACGTTGTAGGTGAGCTGGCAGCCAACGCCGCAATAGGGACAGACCGATTCCACCTGTTTGTCCGGCACCACAAGTGCTGCCTCGCGTGCAGGCATCAGCGCACCCGTCGGACACGCTTGCACGCATTCGCCACACGCGACGCAGGTGGACGCGCCCATCGGATCGTCCATGTCGAACACGATTTTCGCCTCGTCGCCACGAAAGGCGAGCCCGATGACGTCGTTGACCTGCTCATCACGACAGGCGCGCAGACATCGCGTGCATTGAATGCAGGCATCCAGATTCACCGCAATCGCCGGGTGTGACAAGTCTTGCCGAACCTGTTTGCGCGGCTCAAAACGCGGCTTGCCAACGCCGATTTTTTCTGCCCACTGATCGACTTCGTTATGACGCGTGTACCCTCGGGCGGGGGCCTCCGGCATGTCGGATAGCAGCAGTTCAAGCACCATTTTTTGTGACGCAACGGCGCGTTCGCTATGGGTCACGACCTTCATACCTGCGGTTGGCGCGCGACAGCATGACGGTGCCAGCACGCGTTCGCCACTGATCTCGACCATGCAGGCGCGGCAATTACCGACAGCCTCCAGACCCTCCAGATAGCAAAGGTGTGGAATCTCGATGCCTTCACGTTTGGCAACCTGCAGCAACGTCTCGGTCGAGCGGCCCGTCACGTCGCGCCCGTTGAGGCTGAAGCTCACGAGGGGTACGTCTAATGCGGCAGCCTCGTTTCGGGTAATTGCGTTCATAAACGTCCTTGATTGCAAGTTTCCTCTCCACAAGTAAGAGAGGTAGTTCGTGTACGGAGGGCACCCCGTGCCCACCAAGTTGTAGCGAAAAGCTGATCTGCGACGCAGCGCGACGGTGGGCAGAGGCTGCCCACCCTACAAAAATTGCCATTCACGGGTTGGTCATGTTCAGTTCGTGAGGAAAATATTTGATGACGCAGTCGACCGGATTCGGTGCAGCCTGCCCTAGACCGCAGATGGACGCGTCGCGCATCACCTGCGACAAGTCCGCCAACAGCGGCAAGTCCCACGTGTCGTTTTGTATGATCGCAGATGCTTTGGCTGTGCCGACACGGCACGGTGTGCATTGACCGCAGGATTCATGACGGAAAAAGCGCATCATGTTGCGAGCGGCGTCAGTCGCGGTGTCTTTGTCGGAGAGCACGATCACAGCAGCCGATCCGATGAAGCAGCCGTAGGGTTGCAGCGTATCGAAATCGAGTGGAATGTTGTTCATCGTGGCGGGCAAAATGCCGCCCGATGCGCCACCCGGCAAGTAGGCATAGAGCGTCTGGCCGTCCAACATACCGCCGCAATATTCGTCGATCAATTCCTGAATGGTGATGCCTGCAGGCGCGAGTTTTACGCCCGGATTCTTGACACGCCCCGACACGGAAAATGAGCGCAATCCTTTGCGCCCATTGCGACCGTGAGAGGTAAACCAGTCACCCCCTTTTTCAAGAATTTCGCGTACCCAGTACAGGGTCTCGAAGTTGTGCGCGAGCGTCGGGCGACCGAATAGCCCAACTTGCGCCACATATGGCGGACGCAGACGTGGCATGCCGCGTTTGCCTTCGATGGATTCGATCATCGCCGACTCTTCGCCACAGATGTAGGCTCCGGCACCGCGACGCAGTTCGATGTGCGGCATGTTCGTCATGGGTGGCGAAAGCTTGAGTTTCGCAATTTCTGCTTCGAGCATCGTGCGACAACCGTGGTATTCGTCGCGCAGGTAAACGTAGATTTTGTCGATACCGACAGCCCAAGCGGCGATCAACATGCCTTCAAGAAAGCGATGCGGATCGCGTTCTAGGTAAACGCGATCCTTGAACGTGCCGGGCTCGCCTTCGTCGATGTTCACCGCCATCAAACGCGGCCCTGTTTCGGCGCGCACGATGCGCCATTTGCGACCCGTCGGAAAGCCCGCACCGCCTAGCCCGCGCAAGCTGGAATCTTCCATCGTCTTGATGACGGCCTCTACGTCACGACCACCGGATACGCAGGCTTTAAGCAACGCATATCCGCCCTCGGCTTCGTAACTTGCGAGGTCGATAAATCCATCAGGAAAATGCTTGTTTGCACTTGCGGCAACCAACGCCGTCACCGCTTCAACGGTCGCATTGGGCACCGGGTTCTGTCCCACGACAGCCACAGGCGCTTGCTCGCACCGACCAACACACGGCGCAGCAATCACGCGAACTTCGCGGCCCAGCAGCGCAGGGAGTTTGGCCAACAATTCGCGCGCTCCTGCCATCTCGCACGACAATCCATCGCACACGCGCACGGTCAGCGCGGCAGGTGCAGCTTCGCCTTCCTTAACCACGTCAAAGTGGTGATAGAAAGTCGCAACTTCGTAAACCTCGGTTTGCGACAGTCGCATTTCTTGCGCTAAAGCGGTGAGGTGAGCTGCGGAGAGGCAGGCAAAACGATCCTGAATTTTGTGCAGATGTTCGATGAGCAGGTCGACCTGACGTGACGCCGAGCCCAACAACTGCTGAACTTCAACCAGCGCTGCTGGATCGACGCGACGACCCCTCGGTGTCTCTCGCTTTCGCTGTTTTGTTACCGCCTGCACGGCAATAGGAATGACGGGATAGTTCATGTCGGTCGCTTAAGTTTTTCGCTACTGCTCTGTGTTCTCAAATGACCCACCGACCTATCCCATCACGGAGATGCGACGGGCTAGATCACCCGTTCTTCGCGCAATTGCGCAATGGTGGCGGCGCTAAAGCCAAGTTGCGTCAACACTTCATCGGTGTGCTCGCCCAACAATGGCGAGCGCGTAACTTCGGTCGCGCTGTCGGACATCTTGATCGGGTTGCCCACGGTCAAATATTTGCCGCGCGTTGGGTGATCTAGCTCAACAATGGTGCCGGTTTCGCGCAACGCGGGTTCTTCGGAAATTTCTTTCATTGAGAGAATCGGGCCGCACGGAATATCATATTTGTTGAGGATTTCCATCGCTTCGAACTTGGTCTTGGTCATCGTCCATTGTTCGATGCGCGCGAAGATCGGCTTGAGGTGGAGCAGGCGGGCACCCGGCGTGGCGTAAGCCTCATCGGTGATCCATTCTTCCTCGCCAATCACCTTGCACACGGCGGGCCACACAGCCGCCTGCGTGATGAAATAAATGTAGGCGTTAGGATCAGTTTCCCAACCTTTGCACTTTAGGATCGAGCCCGGCTGGCCGCCGCCCGATGCGTTGCCTGCACGCGGCACCGCCTTGCCGAATTTGCCGTCGGGGTACTGCGGATACTCGTGCATGGTGTGTGTGCGATCAAGACGCTGCTGATCGCGCAGCTTCACGCGGCACAGGTTCAATACCGCGTCCTGCATAGGGGCCAGCACCTTCTGGCCGCGACCGGTGGTGTTGCGTTGATAAAGCGCAGCAACGATGCCGAGTGCGAGATTAAGGCCCGTGCCGCTGTCGCCGATCTGCGCACCGGTCACCAGCGGTGGACCGTCATCGAAACCCGTGGTAGACGCGGCACCACCTGCGCACTGCGCCACGTTTTCATAGACCTTGCAATCCTCGTACGGCCCAGGACCAAAGCCCTTGACTGAGGCGACAATCATGCGTGGATTGAGGCTCTGAATGTGTTCCCACGTAATGCCCATGCGATCAAGCGCGCCTGGTGCGAAGTTCTCGACCAGTACATCGCAGCTTTTGATCAGCGTATCAAGAACCTCTTTGCCTTTCGGTTTTTTGGTGTCGAGCGTGATCGAGCGCTTGTTGTGATTGAGCATCGTGAAATACAGGCTATCCACGCCGGGGATATCGCGCAATTGTCCACGCGTCGCGTCGCCCTCACCAGCACGTTCCACTTTGATCACGTCAGCGCCGAACCATGCCAGCAACTGGGTACAGGTCGGGCCCGACTGAACGTGCGTGAAGTCAAGGATGCGAACCCCATCTAATGCTTTGCTCATAAAAAATCCGAGACCCTAAACTGTGGGTGATGTAGTGCGGGTGCGTGGTGACGCCACAACGTCGGACGGCTAACCGCCCAAACTAACCCTCAATGTTAATCACCGCACCGCTTCAGGCCCCGCTGGCGCGTGCTCCGTCACCTGCGTTTCAAGTTCCATGATCCGCTTTTTAAGTGCTCGCTCCTCAGCAAAACGCGCGGTCTCGTCGCGAATAACGGCAACGATGGCAGACACTTTTCTGTCCGCCGTGAACAGCATGGCCACCGTGAATGCGATCGACAGCGCATGCCCGTCCTTGTGCACTGCGGGCACTTTTAGCAGGTCATGACCGTACTTGGTCTGGCCTGTTTCCATCGTCTTGTGATAACCAGCCCAGTGCCGTTGCTGAAAGCGCTGCGGGGTGATGATGTCGAGCGATTTGCCCAGCGCTTCACTCTCGCTATAGCCAAACAGGCGCTCGGCTGCCGGGTTCCACAATACGATGGCACCAGCGGCATCGGCGGCAACAACGGCATCACCCAAGGAGGCTATAAGTTGCTGGAAGTCAACGTTTGCTTGCACGGCTGTGAACTACGCTGCAATGACCGGCACTAAACCGCTGCCGCAGCGCGAAACGCTGCGATCTGCGTTGCGCTGTAGCCCAAGCCAGCGAGTACTTCATCGGTGTGTTCTCCGAGCAGTGGCGACGCCGTTACTTCCGGCTTGGTGTCCGAGAATTTGATCGGGCTGCCCACGGTCCAGTAACTGCCGCGCACTTTGTGTGGCACCTCAACGATGGAACCGCTGGCACGCAGTGACTTGTCGTGCAGCAACTCCTTCATCGACAGCACTGGCGCGCAAGGGATGTCGAATTTTCGGAAGATGTCGACCGCTTCGAACTTGGTCTTATCAGCAATGAAAGCTTCGATGGTGGCGAAGATATCCATGATGTGGGGCTGGCGACCATGCGGCGTGTTGTACGCGGGATCGCTCTTCCATTCCGGCTTGCCCAGCGCGTCGCAAATGGGGGCCCAGGCATGGCCTTGCACCGTGAAGTAGATGTAGGCATTGGGATCGGTTTCCCAGCCCTTGCACTTCAGTATCCAGCCCGGCTGGCCACCGCCACCCGCATTCGCGCCGCGCGGCACCACGCCGTCCTTGAAGGCGTCCATTTCATGCGGGTACTGTGGATATTCCTCCAGATACCCTACGCTGTCCAGGCGAAGCTGATCGCGCATTTTCACGCGGCAGAGGTTCAGCACCGCATCTTGCATAGCCACGGCTACCTTCTGGCCCTTGCCGGTTTTCTGACGACCGATGTAGGCAGTGAGAATCCCGATGGCCAGATGCATACCGGTGTTGCTGTCGCCCAACGCCGCAGACGATATGGTTGGGCCAGAGTTCTCGCCTTTCCAGTAGCCGGTAGTCGAGGCAGCGCCGCCTGCGCATTGCGCAACGTTTTCGTAGACCTTCAGGTCTTCGTAGTGATGGCCGTCACTGAAGCCCTTGACCGACGCTAGGATCATGGCGGGGTTGAGGCTTTGAATGTGCTCCCAAGTGAAACCCATGCGATCTAGCGCGCCAGGACCAAAGTTTTCGACCATCACGTCGGATTCCTTGATCATCTGCTCAAGGATGGCCTTGCCTTCAGGCTTTTTCGTATCGAGTGTTAGCGAGCGTTTGTTGCTGTTGAGCATCGTGAAGTAGAGCGCATCGGCATTCGGCATGTCGCGCAGTTGCGAACGGGTGACGTCACCCGAGCCGGGTCGCTCGACTTTGATCACGTCGGCGCCGAACCATGCCAGCATTTGCGTGCAGGCCGGGCCCGCTTGCACATGCGTGAAGTCGATGATCTTGATGCCTTCTAGGGGTTTGTTGCTCATTTGATTTGTCCTAATGGTCTGGATGACTGGAATTATTTTTTCTTGGCGATGGTCGGGTTGAGGCTGGTGATGCGTCCGCTCTCGGTGCCCGCAGTCTCATCGATGATGGCGTTAATCAGCGTCGGCTTGCCGGACTTGACCGCCTCAATCATCGCGGCGCGCAGTTCGGTGGGCGTTGTCGCCTGTACGCCGACACCGCCGAAGGCTTGCATCATCATTTCGTAGCGTGCGCCCTTGACGAATACGGTGGGCGCAACGTCCGCGCCGCCTGACTGATTCACGTCAGTGCCGCGATACACGCCGTTGTTGTTCATCACCACCACACACACAGGCAGGTTGTAGCGGCAAATCGTCTCCACTTCCATGCCGCTGAAGCCAAAGGCGCTATCGCCCTCGACGGCGATGACCGGTTTGCCGGTGACTACAGCGGCACCGACCGAGAAGCCCATGCCGATGCCCATAATGCCCCAGGTGCCCACGTCCAGACGTTTACGGGGCAGGTACATATCAACAATCGAGCGCGTGAAATCCAGCGCGTTGGCGCCCTCGTTGACGAGGATTGCCTCTGGGTTGTCTTTGATGATGTCGCGCACGACGGCGAGCGCGCTGTGGAAGTTCATTGGCGTTGGGTCTTTGCCCAACGTCTCCGCCATCTTGGCTATGTTTTTGTTCCTGCGCTCGGCAATGCCGCCCGTCCATTCAACCGGCGGTTTAGCCCAATCAGCACCAATGCCTGAAAGCAAGGCCGACACACAGGAGCCGATATCGCCCACCAATGGCGCGTCGGTTGCCACGTTGCTATCGGCTTCTTGCGGCGAAATGTCGATTTGAATGTACTTCTGGCCGCCCCACGCTTTGTGGTCTTTGCCTCCCCAGGTTTTGCCTTTGCCGTGCGACAGTAGCCAGTTCAGGCGCGCACCAATCAGCACCACCACGTCCGCCTCGGGCAGCACATAGGAGCGGGCTGCTGCTGCCGACTGCTCATGCGTGTCAGGCAGGATGCCCTTAGCCATCGACATCGGCAGATAGGGAATGCCCGTCTTCTCAATCAAGGTGCGGATGTCGGCATCAGCCTGCGCATAGGCCGCGCCTTTGCCGAGCAGAATCAAAGGCTTCTTTGCACCTTTAAGCAGATCAAGCGCGCGCTTGACCGCGTCCGGCGCGGGAATTTGGCGTGGTGCCGCATCGACGACCTTGATCAACGATTTTTTGCCAGCCGCAGCGTCCATGGTTTGCGCGAACAGCTTGGCGGGTAGATCGAGATACACACCGCCCGGACGCCCCGACAACGCGGCACGGATAGCCCGCGCGATGCCGACACCGATGTCTTCCGCATTGAGCACGCGGAAGGCGGCTTTGCACAACGGCTTGGCGATGGCGAGCTGATCCATCTCTTCGTAGTCGCCCTGCTGGAGGTCGACGATTTCGCGCTCGCTCGAGCCGCTAATCAAAATCATTGGGAAGCAGTTGACGGTCGCGTTCGACAGCGCCGTCAACCCGTTCAGGAAGCCGGGGGCGGATACGGTCAGGCAGATGCCGGGTTTTTGGGTCAGGAAGCCGGCGGCGGCGGCAGCATTGCCAGCGTGCTGCTCGTGGCGGAACGAGATGACGCGTATACCTTCGGCCTGCGCCATACGGGTAAGGTCAGTAATCGGAATGCCCGGCAGACCAAAAATGGTGTCGATGCCGTTGAGTTTCAATGCGTCGATAACCAGGTGAAAGCCGTCGATCTGCACCGCTGAGTCAGGTGATTGCGTGTCGTTTGTCATGTCGAGTGGTCTCTCCGCCTTGCCTTCTGTTTTTTGAAGTTAAAACCGGGGCTCTGCTTCCCCGTTTCACGACCTCCTGGGCGCGCGCTTGAATGCATTCGCGATGAAGTCGCAAGTATCATAAGGGCCGCAGGCTGCATGTCCTCTTGACCCCGGTCAATATTCGCCACAAGCGGATTCAATCTTCTTTAAGAAATTTGCGCACGGTTGCAATGTCGTCCATTGAAAATCATCCTGAAAAAAACATCATTCGTGCGCAGTTGCGGCAGAACGTTGTGCTCAAGAGCATGAGCCCGGGCGAGATTGCGGAACTTGAGCCGTTTCTGGCAGTGGTGGACTACCAAAAAGGTGATTCACTGTTGCATCAAGGGGTGCATGAGATGGAACAATATTTTATTCTGCAAGGCATTCTAAAACGCGTTGTGAGCGATCAGGACGCGAAGGAAATGATCCTCCGCTTCGCTGCCGAGCAGGACATGGAAACGAGCTACGCTGCATGGCGATTGAAGACGCCCACGCCGTACAGCATCGTCTGCGTGACCAAAGCACGTGTTGCCAAACTATCGATGCCGCAGTGGGTCGCATTCATTAATCGTCATGCGGAAGTTAAAGAAGCGTTCGAGTATTACGTCATGCAATTGATGAGCGAAATCATGGGGCATACGATTACGCTGCATCTGCTCGACGCACCCGGTCGTGTGCATCGCTTTTTACGGAAACACCCTGAGTTGTTTGACCGCATTCCGAAGAAAGAATTGGCGGCTTACTTGAACCTGTCGGCGGAGACGCTAAGCCGACTTAAACAGAGCGGAAAAATTTAGCGAAAGGGTAGTTAGCGGTAAAGCGAACGACCGAGTCGTTTCCGACCAACTACCAATAAAAAAAGCGGCGCATCGCACCGCTTTTTTTGCAACAAACTACCGTAATCAGTCCACTGGACGTTCGGCAGGTAAATTGCTTTCCCGCTTCGGCATCACAAGCGCCAGCACCTTCGAAATGATGGGCCAGAAGAGCAGCACGAATGCCAGCGTGGTGATCGAACCGACCAACGGATTCGCCCACATGATCGACAGCTCACCCTGCGACACGAGCATGGCCTGACGGAACGAGTCTTCTGCCTTGTCACCCAGCACCAGCGCGAGCACCAGTGGGGCCAGCGGATAGTCAAGCTTCTTAAATATGTAACCCACCACACCAAAACCCATCATGAACCACACATCAAGCATGGCGTTGTGAACGGTGTACGCGCCGATCGCGCAAATCACAATGATGACAGGGGCGATGATTGAAAACGGGATGCGCAGGATGGACGCAAACAATGGCACCGTGGTCAGCACCACAATCAGGCCGACGATATTGCCGAGATACATGCTGGCGATCAAGCCCCACACGAAGTCCTTTTGCTCAACGAAAAGAAGAGGGCCAGGTTGCAAGCCCCAGATCAACAGCCCACCCAACAACACGGCGGCTGTCGGTGAGCCGGGAATGCCAAGTGCCAGCATCGGTAAGAGTGCGCTGGTGCCAGCAGCATGGGCGGCCGTTTCCGGGGCAATAACGCCTTCCATCTGGCCGCTGCCAAATTTCGCGCCATCCTTGGACATTTTCTTGGCGATTCCGTAGCTCATGAATGACGCTGGCGTTGCCCCGCCGGGCGTGATGCCCATCCAGATTCCTATCAGCGAGCTGCGAATCGAGGTTGCCCAATATTTAGGCAATTGCTTCCACGTTTGCAGAACCACTTTGGCGTCAATTTTTGCGCTCTTGCCAGAGAAGGCGAGTCCTTCTTCCATCGAGATCAATATCTCGCCGATGCCAAACAGGCCAATCACTGCAATCAGGAAGTCAAAGCCGCGCATTAGCTCAGTGCTGCCGAATGTGAGGCGCAACTGCCCGGTCACCGTGTCCATACCAACAGCCGCCAGCGCGAAGCCCAATGCCATCGACGCGAGAATTTTGAACGGCGAACCTTTGCCCATGCCTACGAAGCTGCAGAAAGTCAAAAGGTACACGGCAAAGTATTCTGGCGGGCCGAACTTGAGCGCGAATTTTGCGACCAGCGGTGCCATGAAAGTGATCATTACCACGGCAACCAATGCGCCTATGAACGAGGACGTAAACGCGGCGGTCAGCGCTTCGCCTGCGCGTCCGTTTTGTGCCATGGGATAACCGTCGAACGTTGTCGCCACCGACCACGGTTCGCCGGGAATATTGAACAGGATCGACGTAATTGCTCCGCCGAAAAGGGCACCCCAGTAAATACAGGACAACATGATGATGGCTGACGTTGGCGTCATCGTAAAAGTGAGTGGCAGCAAGATGGCCACGCCGTTGGCTCCACCCAGCCCGGGAAGCACACCAATTAACACGCCCAGCACGATTCCGACCAACATGAGCAACATGTTCATCGGCGTCAAGATGACCGCAAACCCGTGAAAAAGCGCGCTGATTTCTTCCATAATGAAGCAAACCCCCTATATAGTCTGTGTGGATCGAACCTAGGCCGTACGCACAACGCGTCGGTGCCGGGTGAATGAGGTTTAGTACCCCAGGAAACTCAAAAGATCGATGCTGCCTTTGTACAGGGGCACCTTGAACCAGACCTCAAACATGAGGAAGAACAACGCGATGACGGACAGTGAAATGATGATGCTTTTCAGCCATGTGTATTTTCCTAGAATTACCATGAACAGCGCGATGTAAAAGGCAGACGCAATGTAGAGGCCGAATACCTGCACGGCACCCACATAGATCAACGCCGGTATGAAAACTGACAGCACTCGCTGCAATTGCGCACGGTCTACAAAAGCAGCTTGACCTTTGTCTTTGGCCGTCAACGTCTGTACAAACACGCCAATACCGGCAATGCAAATGAGCAGTCCGACGTAAAACGGAAAATAACCTGCGCCGGGGCCGTCGGTTGTCCAGCCCGAGCCCAGTTGGTAACTGCCGTAGGCGACTACGATGCCGAATACAAGCAGGATGGCGGCGACGACCATCTCGATGGTCGTCGTTGAAACGACCGATTCGTTGGCTTTGTCGGGTGATTGGCTAGGGTTCATCAGGAACTCCGTTCAGATCAAAGGGGGTTTCATCAGGAATGATGCGTGCAAACAATTTGGCCCAACAAGATTGTGCCTGCTTCTGTGCAGTTCAGGTGTCGCCGAGTCGAGTCGTGGACTCAGCGCTCGGCTCAATTACTTGGCGAGAAATCCGGCTTCAGTCATCAACGTCCGGTGCATTTTCTCGGCCTCTGTCAGCCACTTGATGTACTCGGCACCCGCCATGAAGGTTTGATTGAACGCGCCTTTTTCCATGTAGTCCTTCCACTCGGGCGTTTCACGTACTTTCTTCATCATGTTGACGTAGAACGCCGTCTGATCAGCCGTTACGCCCGGTGGCATAAAGATGCCGCGCAACATGACGTAATCGGTCGGCACGCCAGCTTCCTTGCAGGTGGGGATGTCATTCCATGATTGTGTCGCCGTGACCTTCGCCTTGTAAGGCATGCGCTCGTCATCAAACACGCAGAGCGGACGCAATTGGCCGGCGCGCCATTGCGCCACCGCTTCGATCGGGTTGTTCACTGTCGAATCAATGTGTTTGCCAACGAGTTGCACGGCCACTTCGCCGCCACCTTTGAAGGGTACGTAGATGAACTTGGTTCCGGTCGCTTTTTCGAGACCTACGGTCAGAATCTGGTCTTCCTGCTTGGAGCCTGTGCCGCCCATCTTCATCTTGAGCGGCCCAGCGGCTTTGACGGCAGCGAGATACTCTTTGCCAGTCTTGTAAGGCGTCTCCGCATTGACCCACAACACGAACTGATCCAGGGCCATCATGGCAACGGGCGTCATGTCTTTCCAGTTGAATGGCACGCCAGTTGCCATGGGCGTGGTGAAAAGGTTGGAGAGCGTAACGACGATTTTGTGCGGATCGCCCTTGGCACCTTTGATCTCAAGAAAGCCTTCGGCACCTGCGCCAGCTGATTTGTTGACCACAATCATCGGCTCTTTCATCAGCTTGTGCTTGATGACGATGCCTTGAATCAGTCGCGCCATCTGATCTGCACCACCGCCGGTGCCAGCCGGTACGACAAACTCGACGGGCTTAGTGGGCTCCCATGCCCACACGGGGCTCACGGCCGAAATAGCCACTGCGACGCAGGCGGCGATTATGCTGCGGCCATTACGGACCGACCGGATCGGTTGCTTGATCATATTGCTCTCCTTTGGTTTGTAACTGTTGTGGTCGGACAATCTCGTGATCGATTTTGTTCGCCGCTACTTATGAATGAATGCTTGCGCTTTCGCGAGAAAAAACTCTTGACCGGAGTCAATTTTTTGAAATGAGTTTTCACTTGAGTGCTTTGCAATGAGTCTAACGGCTCACTACACGATTTGTGTACATGCACAACGCTTCAATTCGCAATGTGGTATGAGTACAAACCCGCGCAGCCGCTTGGTTTATACGACGGTTCAGATATTCGTCTGCTTGCGCACGAAACCGCGATTCTGCTGCATGCCTTGCGCGAATAATTTGACCAGTGCACCGACGCGGTCGATATGTGGCGTGGAATGCCGCTTTGCATAGTCACGATCATCGTCTGCGGACCGAGAAGCTGTTGCAGCTCGCTGACCAGCTCCTCAACCTGATGCGCTTTCATGGCCAGTTTCACCGTGTCTTGCACGCCGATGGCCGCATAATCAGCAACGAGTCAACTAAATGTGTCCTATCGCAACTGGCATCGCTCCCTCTCCCTCGGGGAGAAGGCGGGGGTGAGGGTGAATGAATGCGCAAGACGCATTCGTGTGCCAAGCCCCTCACCCCAACCCTCTCCCCGAGGGAGAGGGAGCCTGCCGAACCGGTCTTACTTGGTTGACTCAGTAATATTTCTGGCCTTGACGTTGGTGGCTGTCTGTTCGATACCGTCGTGCAAGATCACCTTAACGCCGTTTTGCTGATCGCGTCGAGGCTCGTGCCGCGCATCATAAATGTGACATCTGCGTTGGCCAATGCGAGCTTTGCGCCGACCAGTCCCCCGATGGCACCGGCTCCAATAATTGCGATTTTCATGTCGTTGTTGCTAAGCTGAAGTGAGTTTGAATCGCGCATTTTTTTTGCGCGCGATTCGACAAAAATTATTGTGTTCGAGTCAGTTGTGCCGCACCAATCTCGTTGGCAACTCTAAAACGCACCTTCCTTCGCACCATGTCGCACACTCGATTCAAAATAAAGAACACAAACTCCACCCAATCCCGGCGGGAAACCTGTGACGTTCAATTTCGCTGTTCACAATCGCGAAGAATTGCTCGCGGAGCTGGCCGAAAATCGCACCGGGCACGGGCATCAGTTTTCTGTCGGCGCACACCATCGGACGCGAGATTCAGGCGGGAAGTCTCGCGGTGCGCAGCGTACGCGCTTTTCCGTTGATGTTGAAGTGGTACGTCGTGCATGGTAGGGAGAAACGGTTGCCGACGGCGCGGCGCTGATTGAGCAAATCGTCGGCCTCAGCTTGAGACCTGCGCGGCGAACGCGAAAACGCTAACGTATCGCTTGGGCGTCGCCGCTTTCCGGCATATCGCAACCTTGAATCAAAAAAACTGCATGAGAATTGCCATCATCGGCCAACAGGATTTTGGCAAAGCCGTACTCGAAGCCTTTGTGGCACGCGGCGACGACGTTGCCGCTGTGTTTTGCTCGCCCGATCAGCCGCACGCTCGACCTGACGCATTGCACGGCGCAGCCGACGCGCTCGGTTTGCCGGTGCTGCAATTCGCAAGCCTGCGCAGCGCTGAGGCCGCGCAGGCCATGCGCGCGCTGAACGTTGATCTTGCTGTGATGGCCTATGTGCTGCAGTTTGCGCCGCAGGCGCTGCTGAATATTCCAAGGCGCGGCACCATTCAATATCACCCGTCGCTGCTGCCTAGACATCGTGGTCCGTCATCAATCAGCTGGCCGATCGCGCTGGGGGAGACTGAAACCGGCGTGACCATTTTTCGCCCCGTCGACGGGCTCGATCAGGGTCCCATCATCCTGCAAAAGGGATGCGCCATCGGCGTTGATGACACGCTGGGAGAGGTGTACTTCAAACACCTGTTTCCGCTGGGCGTCGACGCACTTCTGGAAGCCGCGGACCAGGTCGTTTCCGGTCAGCACCCGTTGCTCGAACAGGACGAGTCGAATGCCAGTTACGAAGGCTGGTTTCATGAGCAGGAAGCGCGAATTAACTGGGCGAACCACGTTGATCAGGTCTACAACCTCATCCGCGCGGCGAACCCGGCACCGGGGGCATGGTGCATCCTCGGCGGCACAAGGGTGTCGCTGTTTGACTGTCGCAAACATGTGCTTCGGGCGTTTGCGCCGCGGCACGGGCATCCGGGTGACATCTTTCGTTTGACCGACGATTCAATCTTCATCAATGCGCAAGGCGGGCAGATTGAGATCCTGCGGCTCAAACCTGACGGTGGCCAGAAGATGAGCGCGGGACAGTTTGCTCTTAGTCATGGCTTGCAGGCTGCGACCTGACGCGTTTGAAAGGTATTTTTGCGACGCCAGGTTCGATACAGCTTTTTGCTCGGACCGTTAACCCAAAAGGGCGTAGCTGGATATTTTTCATAAAGTCAACAATAGGCTAATATTGCCGCAAGCCCAATATAAACAACGGTTTTACTGAAAAGCTATTATGAAAATTGCGTTCGTTTTTCCCGGTCAAGGCTCGCAGTCGGTGGCCATGATGGCAGGTTACGCCGGACTTGGAGAAATCGACGAAACCCTTGCTGCAGCTGATGTTGCGCTCGGTGCGCCAATCACGGCGATGATGGCGGACGGCCCCGGCGAATCGCTCAACATCACCACCAACACCCAGCCCGCGATGCTCGCCGCCGACGTTGCTGTATGGAACGCATGGCTCGCAGCCGGTGGGCCGAAACCGTCGCTGCTGGCGGGGCACAGTCTCGGCGAATATGCGGCGTTGGTCGCGTCTGGATCACTCGATTTCGACGCCGCGATGAAGCTCGTCAAAGCCCGCTCACAAGCAATGCAGGACGCCGTGCCCGCAGGCATCGGTGGCATGGCTGCGGTGCTCGGCCTTGCGCCCCGGTTGCTCGCCGAAGTGTGCGACGCTGCCAGTCAGGGCGAGGTCGTTGCCTGCTGCAATCTAAATGCGCCAGGGCAGATCGTAATCGGCGGTCATAAAACGGCCGTAGAGCGCGCGATGGCACTAGCCAAAGCAGCCGGTGCCAAGCGCGCACTGCTGTTGCCGATGAGCGTGCCGAGCCACTGTGAGCTCATGCGTCCTGCTGCCGAGGCGATGGCCGCTGCGTTGAATCTTGCCAATTTTCAGCCACCGAAAATCGCCGTGCTGCATAACGCAACCGTGGACGTTGCGGGTGACGCCGCCGCCATTCGCCTGGTGCTCGCGGAGCAATTGTTTAAACCCGTGCGCTGGATCGAAACCATTGAAAAAATGGCGATGCAGGGCGTCACCCACATCGTCGAATGCGGCCCCGGCAAAGTGCTCGCGGGTATGATCAAACGCATCGCGCCGGACATTAAATGCTTGTCACTCGCAGACAAGGCGAGCTTCGATGCCGCGTTGGTGGAATTGCGTCCGTAACCGCAGTCTTCGCGACTCACGAATCCTCAAATTGTCGTAGGGTGAGCAGCCTCCATCCACCAAGGCGATACGTCACCCGATGCGTAGTTTTGCCGCCCCTAGCGCGAGCACAGGCTGCCTACCTTAAAAGCACTAAGGTTTGCTGCGTCTACGCCAGATGCGCCGCAGCAATCAGCTCGCGGGTGTAGGGTGCCTTTGGCGCGGCAAACAGGGCGAGCGTTTCGCCTTCCTCCACCACGTCACCGTCTTTCATCACCATGACCCAGTGCGCCATGGCACGAATCACCGCCAGATTGTGACTGATGAAAATGTAGGACAGACCACGGCGTTGCTGCCATTGCCCGAGCAGGGCGAGCACCTGCTGCTGCACCGATGCATCCAGCGCCGAGGTGGGTTCGTCCAGCACCAACACTTCCGGCTCAAGCACCACGGCTTGAGCAATGGCAATGTGCTGGCGCTGACCGCCCGAGAACTCGTGTGGGTAGCGATTAAGCACAAACAGGCCATTTTTTCTGACAAGCCCACTTCGTGAAGTATCGCCAGCACTTCACTGATCTGGAGGCCCACCGTGTAGAGCGGGTTCAGCGCGGTCATCGGCTCCTGAAAAATCATGCCGATCTGCGCGCCGCGAATACCCAACATCTGATCGTCGCTGTATTGGCAGAGCTCGTTCCTCTCAAAGCGGATGCTGCCAGTGGTGGAGGCGGTGTCGATCAGGCGCAGAATGGACAGCGCCGTGATCGATTTTCCGGAGCCTGACTCGCCCACGATGGCCAGTTTTTCTCCCTGATGGAGCGATAACGAAACATCGTCCACCACCGTCGATTCGCCAAAGAGAACGCTCAAATGCGCGATGTCCAACAAGGCAGGTTCCCGCATATCAGGACTTTCTCGTATCAAAGGCATTACCCAAAGCGTCACCGATAAAGGTCAACAGCAGCATGGTCACGGTGAGCAGTACAAACGTCGGAAAAATGATCCACCAGGTGTCGAGATTGGCCTTGCCCTGTAGCTATAACTGACCCAACGAAGGCACCGAGGCAGGCACGCCCAGCCCGAGGAAATCGAGCGAGGTGAGGGCGAGGATGGCCGCACTCATGCGAAAGGGAATGAACTTGATGACCGGTATCAGTGAGTTGGGCAGCACATGGCGGCGGATGATTTGCAGATTGGACAGCCCCAGCGCGCGTGCCGCCTTGACGTATTCCAGTGAGCGGTTGCGCAAAAACTCGGCCCGCACATAATCGGACAAACCGAGCCAGCTTTAGAGCGGCAGCAACCCGAGCAGCAACAGTAGCGAAGGCTCAAAAATTGCCGCAAAGATAATCAGAAAATAAAGCTCGTGCACCGCTGCCAAAATCTCGAGCACCCGCTGCAGTATCAGGTCGATCCGCCCGCCAAAATAGCCCATGATCGCCCCCATGATCACGCCGACGGAGGTCCCCACCAGCGTCAGCGCCATCGCAAACCATATGCTCACCCGAAAGCCATAGAGCAGACGAGCAAGCATCTCGCGGCCTACACGATCAGTGCCCAGCCAGTTCTGCGCGCTGGGGGCGGCAGGCGGTGCGGCTTTGCTGAAATAATCAGTGGACTGGGCCGAGTGCGGATTGGCGGCCATTAACGCCCAGCCGACGGGCGTGTGCGCCGACGTCCGGCGTATGGGTCACGATATGTTGAGCAACATTTGACTGCTTGCGATGCCGCGCGCCATGGCCGGTCTTGTTTGGCGCGATTCACAATTGCGCAACATTTCGGGCGCAGTCAGCGTCGCAACGCGACAATCCCAGACAAATAATGAATTCTCCTGATCGTTGGTTTTCTGTCGTATCAACGACAATAGGCTCTGGTCGAACGCGCAGCGAATACGGAACGAACAAACGATGAACAGCAAAGTCACGCTAGTTACCGGCGCCACCCGCGGCATTGGTGCCGCCATTGCCAGAGCACTTGCCGAAGGCGGGGCAAAGGTTGTCGGCACCGCCACCACGCAAGAGGGCGCAGGCAAGATCACTGTGGTGCTTGCACCGTTTGGCGGACGCGGCATTGTTCTCAACGTTACCGATACCGACTCTATCGCCGCGGCGGTGAAAAATATCGAGGCCAACGAGGGCGCAATCTCGATTCTTGTCAACAATGCTGGCATCACGCGCGACACGCTGCTCATGCGCATGAAAGATGACGACTGGGACGCGGTACTCGACACCAACTTGAAAAGCGTTTTTCGCCTGACCCGCGCTGTGAGCCGCGCGATGATGAAGGCGCGCTTTGGTCGAGTGGTGAATATCGGCTCGGTGGTGGGCTCAATGGGCAACGCCGGGCAGGTCAATTACGCGGCGGCGAAGGCTGGTTTGATTGGCCTTACCAAGTCGCTTGCTGCGGAACTGGGCTCTCGCAATATCACCGTAAATCTCGTCGCGCCGGGCTTCATTGACACTGACATGACGCAATCGCTGCCCGAGGCGCAACGCACAAAACTCGTCGAAATGATTCCCGCCGGACGCCTCGGCAGCCCTCAGGACATCGCCGAGGCGGTCAAATTTTTGTGCAGCGAGGGTGCCGGATACGTCACCGGAACGACGCTGCACGTGAATGGCGGCATGTATTTCGCGTAATTTTCAGGGAGATGCGCGGATTTGTGCCCGGTTTGCAATGCGCGCCTTGACCCGAGGGTGCCGCAATTCGTTTGCTAAAATTCCGGTCAACCGGCCTTGCGCCGCTTTTCATAAAAGGATCCATTAAGGATTTGCCATGAGTGATATCGAAGCCCGCGTTAGAAAAATTGTTGCCGACCAACTTGGCGTAGCTGAAGGCGACATCAAAAACGAATCGTCATTTGTTGACGACCTTGGTGCCGATTCGCTCGACACCGTCGAACTGGTGATGGCACTCGAAGAAGAGTTCGGCACCGAAATCCCGGACGACGAAGCCGAGAAGATTACCACCGTGCAGCTGGCGATTAATTACGTCACCAGCCACAAGAAATAGTCAAGAAATAAGCGCTGAAGAACTAGGGCCCGCCCTTGAGCGTACAAACGAAGGCGGCCACAGTGCCGCCTTTTTTTTTGCTTCTCTGAAAAGTAATTGACCATGACAGACCATGACAGTTAGACAGCGCCGCGTCGTCGTTACCGGACTTGGAGTAATCAGCCCGGTTGGCATCGACGTGCCCTCCGCCTGGGACGCCATCATCAATGGGCGCTCGGGCATCGGCCTGATCACGCGTTTTAATTCTGCCGCGTTCAACACGCACATCGCTGGCGAGGTCAAAGGCTTCGACCCCGCGAAGTACATGTCGGGAAAAGAGGCGCGTCGCTACGACAGCTTTATTCACTATGGCATTGCCGCCGCAAAAGAAGCTTTGTTTGATGCGGGTATCGCGGCCAATCCGAGCAACCCCGAGCGCTATGGTTTGTCGATTGGTTCCGGCATCGGTGGCTTGCCGCTGATTCAGGAAACGTACGCAGCGTACCTGGCCGGTGGCCCGCGAAAAATTTCGCCTTTTTTTATTCCGGGTTCAATCATCAACATGATCTCGGGATTGATTTCAATTGAGTACGGCTTTCAGGGGCCCAATCTTGCTGTCGTTACCGCCTGCAGCACGGCCAATCATTCCATTGGCGAAAGCATGCGTAAGATTGAATACGGGGACGCTGACGTCATGGTTGTTGGCGGCTCCGAGGCTGCGATTTGCGAGCTGGGCATTGGTGGCTTTAACGCCGCCCGCGCCATCTCAACGCGCAACGACGACCCGGCGGGCGCGAGCCGCCCGTGGGATGTTGATCGTGACGGCTTTGTGCTGGGCGAGGGCGCGGGCGTTCTTGTGATTGAAGAGTATGAGCACGCCAAAGCGCGCGGCGCAAAGATTTATTGCGAACTGGTTGGCTACGGCGTGTCGGGTGACGCCTACCACGTCACCGCTCCACGCGAAGACGGCGATGGCGCACGTCGCTGCATGGGCAACGCGCTGCGCAACGCGAGCCTGAATGCATCCGACATCGATTACGTCAATGCCCACGGCACGTCCACGCCGCTGGGCGACATTGCCGAGGCCACGGCGGTCAAAGCCGCGTTCGGCGATCACACCAAAAAACTTATGGTCAGCTCGACTAAATCCATGACTGGCCACTTGCTCGGGGCGGCGGCGGGCATCGAGGCCGTGTTCACCATTCTCGCGCTGCATCACGGCGTGATTCCACCGACCATCAACCTGCAGAAACAGGATCCGGCAGTCGAGCTTGACCTCGTCCCTAACACGGCACGTCAGGCAAAAGTCAATGTGGTGATGTCCAATAGCTTCGGCTTTGGTGGCACCAACAGCACGCTGGTGTTCAAGCGAATTTGAACGACGTACTTTCCTGACCGTAGGGTGGGCACCCCGTGCCCACGCGTCAGCGGATCGTTTCAGCCGATCTGCACTGGCAAAGGTTTTGCCCAACCTACTTTCATCACTTTGACACGCGTGGGCACGGGGTGCCCACCCTACGAATTCTTACTATGTCTTTAGTCGTTCACAAATACGGCGGCACTTCGATGGGCTCGGTCGAGCGCATTAAAGCCGTGGCCAAACGCGTTGCAAAATGGCGTCGTGCGGGCTATCAAATGGTGGTCGTGCCATCGGCCATGTCCGGCGAAACCAATCGCCTGCTGGCAATGGCCAAAGAGGTCGATATCAACCCGAATCCGCGCGAACTCGACATGATCGCTTCCACCGGCGAGCAGGTCTCCGTCGGTTTGCTTTGTATTGCGTTGCAAGCTGAAGGCATTGACGCGGTGAGTTATTGCGGTTGGCAAGTGCCGATTCGCACTGACAACTCATACACCAAGGCCCGCATTACAAGCATCGATGATGCGCGCATTCGTGCTGATTTGGCGCAGGGCAGAGTGGTCGTCATCACCGGGTTTCAAGGCGTGACCGACGACGGTCACATCACCACACTCGGTCGTGGTGGATCGGACACGCAAGCAGTCGCAGTCGCCGCCGCGATGAAGGCCAGCGAATGTTTGATCTATACCGACGTTGACGCGATCTACACCACCGATCCGCGCGTCGAACCGGACGCCCGCCCGCTGAAAACCGTGACCTTTGAAGAGATGCTCGAAATGGCCTCTCTCGGTTCAAAAATTCTGCAAATCCGCTCAGTCGAATTTGCAGGTAAATACAAAGTCCCGACGCGCGTACTGTCCAGCTTCACCGACCCGATGATCCCCATCGCTGTCGAGGCCAGCAGCGGCACATTGATCAGTTTTGAGGAAGACGAAAACGTGGAACAAGCCATCATCTCCGGTATAGCCTTCAATCGCGATGAAGCTAAAGTGTCCGTGCTCGGTGTGCCCGACAAACCGGGCATCGCGTTTGCCATTTTGGGCCCGGTGGCCAGGGCCAACATCGACGTCGACATGATTATCCAGAACGCGGGCGTCGGCGGCACCACCGATTTTTCATTCACCGTGCATCGCAATGAGTTGCAAAAAACACTCGACGTATTGAAGAACGAAGTGCAGGATGTCATTCACGCCAAAGAGCTTATCGGTGACGCCAAGTGCGCCAAAGTCTCCGTTGTCGGGATCGGCATGCGCTCCCATGTGGGCATCGCCGCGCTGATGTTCGAAACGCTGTCGAAAGAGAGCATCAACATCCAGATGATTTCCACTAGCGAAATCAAGATTTCGGTGGTGATCGACGACAAGTACATGGAGCTCGCCGTGCGCGCGCTGCACAAGGCGTTTGAACTGGACAAAGAGGCGGCGTAACCCGACAGACTCCTAGCGCGTGGACTGGTTCACATCCAGATATTTGAGCGGATTCCACACCACGTCAACGTCTTTCAACGCATTGAAGAACGAGGTGACGTGGTCGCGAAAGTAGGCGAGCCGACCGCGAAAGTCGAAGGCAAATCCCTGAGCATCGGCAGCGTCAACGCCACGCACGACGCCCATGCCATGATCCTTCCTGCGCACCGTCCTTCCCTCGGCAGATCCAAACATGTTCTGTACCAGCACGCTGACAAAGTCGGTGCCGTCGAATTCGAAGCCCGACGGCTCGTTGAACGACGCGTTGGCGTCCTCGTAGGTGCCGCTTGCCTTGAGCACAATGCGGTGCACCATCTCGTGCGCCAGGGTGCCGGGTGCGCCACCGCCTGCGGCGTTGTGAGTGTGGTCCTGCGGCGTGAAAGCGATGCCCGCATGGGCGTTGGCAAACGAAGTATCAATATAGGGCGTGATGATAATCTGCGCGGCCGCAGCCTGTGCGAGCACAATGCGGCCCACGGCATTGCCCTTGATGGCCCGGAGTGTCGCCTCCACCGACTCGCGCCAGGTCGCCTCCGGCATCGGAGGAAAGCGCTGCATGCTGCCACGTGCCAGCAGCTTGATGGTCGGCGCAACCGTCGAGGCAGTCGCAGCATTCCAGCTAAAAGCACGACGGCCCTTGACTGGCAACTCGGCGGTGACCTTGGCACCGTTGTCCCAGGCCGCCAGAGTACAGCCATCGACCAGCCCGCGAATGAAGAACTTTCTACAGCCGTTTTGCACCACATGAGTGTTGGCGATGACGATGTTCAAACCGTTCTGGCCACCGCCCGGCGGCTCGGTCGCGATGACCTCCACGTTGGCCGACACGCCCCACACGGCGATCATCTCCGATTCGTTCGAGCCTCCGAGGACAACACCTTTGGATCGATCACGATTGGGGTCAATCGGGCGACCCGGAGGAACGTCAACAAAATGAGCCATGATGTAGTGCCTTTCGTTCAGCTGACCCGGGCCATGCCCGCGATTGACCGCGTGTGGAGTGCTACGGCCCTGACCTTAAAGACGTTCTTGGCTACACAAAAGTGTCATTATATTTTCGCCCCCCATTGAATCGGTGGCACCTACTGCAACCGCGAGACTGCGGCCAGGGAGCGATCAGAGCGTCGATCAACGCAAGCGCTACAACGCATTAGGGCGTCCCCTTGAGGCAGGTTTTCGGCAGGTTTACGGCAACCATTCGCAGGCTCATGCCGTCCCCGATGCGCGGGGGAAAGCCGCTATAATTGCAAGTTAACGGAGACGTGACCGAGTGGCCGAAGGTGCTCCCCTGCTAAGGGAGTATACGGTGATGAGCTGTATCAAGGGTTCGAATCCCTTCGTCTCCGCCAACAGAACAAGCTACCTTTCAGGTGGCTTTTTTGTATCCGCCAAAGGGTGTGCTTCCACGATGCAACGCGACTACCCCGTCTGGCTGGTTAGAGTTACTCGTCGCAGAGCAGGGCGGGAATGAAGATCACGAGGGTGGAAGGCGCGCTCATTGTTTCTTTTTAGTCGAATTTTTTTGGGGAATTAAGTAGTCGGCCTGCGCGAGCAGGCTCTCCAATTGCGCTGTCGGCACGCCCGTTTTGCGCATCGTGGTGACGCCCATCACCAGCGCCAGCAGTGCGCCAGCGCAGTCTGCGGCCTCCCGTTGCGGACACCCGAGACCGACGAGGGCGATCGTCATCAGTGCCGCGACGCGCGTAGTGTGGGTCTGCGCGAAGGCGACCAGTTCAGCATCACCCGGCGCGAGTTCTGCGACGGCGTTGACGAACAGGCAACCACGGTTGCCGCCCTCGATGTTGGCAATGGCCGCAAGCATTTCGTGAATCGCCAAACGAGCGTCAGGGTTGGCGGTCGCTTGCGCCGTCAGCGACGCGAATCTCTCGTCGGCGTAGAGCCGAACTGCCGCCATAAGCAACTCGTGCTTTGAGCCGAAGCAGGCGTAAAAACTGGATCGGCTGAGTCCCATCGCATCGTTCAGCTCGTCGAGCGATGTCGCTGCATAGCCGCGCGTCCAGAACACCTCCAGCGCAGCGCGCAACGCAGCGTCCACATCAAAACCTCTCGGGCGTCCGAGCGCGATTTTGGGCGGTTGTCTGACAGCGGACGAATTCAACATGGGATATATTATGGACTGTTAAGTCCTGAATGCAAACTCAGGACGTACTGATGGCTTTTCGATACCTATTTTCCATTTCAGGAGCCCGCATGGCTGACAGCAACCGCTTTGAACTGTTCTCGTTCTGGCGCACCTCCGCAACGTATCGAGTGCGGGTTGCCTTCAACCTCAAAGGGGTGCCGCCGAAAGAGCACAACGTCAATCTCGATGCGGGTGAGCAACTGGCCGAAGCGTTTATCAAAATCAATCCCATGGGCGCGATTCCGGCGGTCATTGACCACGGCGACGGGCAGCCAAAAACGCCGCTGACCCAGTCTCAGGCGATTCTCGAATTTCTTGATGAGACCTATCCCACGCCGCCGTTGCTGCCTGCCGATGCGCACGGGCGGGCGCGGGTGCGCTCGATTGCCGCGATGCTTGCTGCGGATACCCACCCGCTCATTACCGGGCGTATCAAAAAATACTTGACCACGGTTGGCAAATTCGATGACGCCGCCTGGCGTGCGTGGCAAATTCACTGGTTCAGCGCCGGCTTGCAAGCGCTCGAACAACGGCTTGCCAGCGAACCTGAAACCGGCACCTTTTGCCACGGCGAAACGCCCACCATCGCCGACATTTGCTTAGCCAGCATCGTCGTCGTCATGCGCGTGTTCAAGATTGAAGTGGACGGTATTCCCCACGTGCTGCGCATCATGGCCAACTGCGAAAAGCTTGACGCGTTCGCCAAAGCCGAACCGAGCCGTCAGGTCGGCGCGCCGTCGGCTTAACCCAGACATATTCAGTTTCCCGTCCCTCGAACTAATTCACAAAGAGACACATCATGCCCATGCTCAAAGTCGGCGCAGAAGCGCACAAACCCATCGAGATTTATTACGAAGATCACGGCGCTGGCAAGCCCGTCGTGCTGATTCACGGCTGGCCGCTCAGCGGTCGCTCGTGGGAGGCGCAAGTGCCCGCGTTGATCGCTGCCGGATATCGCGTCGTGTCCTATGACCGTCGCGGTTTCGGCGCATCGTCGCAACCGTGGACCGGCTATGACTACGACACCTTTACGGCCGATTTGCACTGCCTGATGACGCAGCTTGACCTGAAAGACGCGACACTGGTCGGCTTCTCGATGGGTGGTGGCGAAGTCGCGCGCTACATCAGCACACACGGCACCGAACGCGTCGCCAAGGCCGTGTTCGCAGGCGCAGTGCCGCCGTATCTGTACAAGAGCGCGGACAACCCAGAAGGCGGGCTGGATGATGCCACCATCAACGGATTCAAGGCTGGCGTCACCGGCGACCGCATGGCGTTTCTTGAAGGCTTCACCACCAATTTTTTCAGCGCTGTCGGCAAGCTCATGGTCAGTGAACCGCAGCGCCAATATGCGCGCGACATCGCGGCGTTTGCCTCCCCCAAAGGCACGCTCGACTGCATCCACGCCTTCTCGTACACCGACTTTCGCGCTGACCTCGCCAAGTGCACGCTGCCGACGCTGGTCATTCACGGTGACTCCGACGCCATCGTGCCGTTTGCAGTGAGCGGCGCGCGCACCCACAAAGCGATTCCCGGCAGCACGCTCAGCCTGATCAAGGGCGCGCCGCACGGCTTCAATCTGTCGCATGCGGCAGAATTCAATAAGAGCCTGCTGGATTTTCTGGCGGCGTAACTAGCGCAGCACATCC
>JAYVNO010000153.1:0-4575 GCA_043758415.1 Burkholderiales bacterium | reverse complement strand
AGGACGAGCACTTGCTGGTGATCAACAAACCGCCCGGACTCGTCGTTCATCCCGGCGCGGGCAATCGCGACGGCACACTGCTCAACGCGCTGTTGCATCATGCGCCGTCGCTCGCAAACGTGGCGCGTGCAGGCATCGTGCACCGGCTTGACAAAGACACCAGCGGTGTGATGATGATCGCCAAAACCCCGCAGGCGCAAACGCATCTTGTGCGGCAATTGCAGTCGCGCAAAGCGGGCCGCGAATATCTGGCGCTGGTTCACGGCGAAATAAAGAAATTGGGCACGGTGGAAGGCTCGATTGGTCGCCACGGCAAAGACCGCACCAAAATGGCCATCGTGGTGGTCGGTGGCAAGCCCGCGATCACGCATTACAAACCGCGCGAAGCGTTCGGCGGGCCTGCGCTACTCGGGCGGCATTACACGCTAGTGGAATGCAAGCTGGAGACGGGGCGTACGCATCAAATCCGCGTGCATATGGCGAGCGGTTTGCGGCCTGTCGTGGGCGACAAAACGTACGGCAAACGGGGGGACGTGATGTTCGACCGGCAGGCGTTGCACGCATGGCGACTGACGCTGGTTCACCCGGTCACCGGCAAGACGATGCGCTTTGTGGCACCGCTTGCTAACGACATGAAATACCTGCTGAAAGCGCTACGTGCGCAGCGGGACAACGTGCCGGAAGTCGATGACTTTGACGATGATTTCGAAGAGGATGGCATTGAGGTTATTTATGTGCGTGACTGATCGGTCATGTCACTGATACGACCGGTTTGGGCTGCGCCGCGCGGTGTTCAAGCGGCCATGACAACGCGCTTGGGCGGCGTAAGTGCTGCGCCTTACGACTCGCTCAATCTGGGTTATGCCGCCGACGATCGTGCGGCAGTCACGCAGAACGAACGCCTCACCGCCGCCGCGCTGGGTGTGCCCGAAGCTGCCATTCGCTGGATGTACCAAGTACATGGCATTGACGTTCATCACGCTGAATCGCTGCCTGCAAATGAGCCGCTCGGCGCGACCAAAATCAAGGGCGACGCGGTGGTCAGCCACGCGCCAGGGCTGGTCTGCGCGGTCAAGATCGCCGACTGCATGCCGGTGTTGTTTGCGGCGCGCGACGGTTCGGCGGTAGGTGCGGCGCATGCCGGTTGGCGTGGGCTGTCGGGCGGCGTGCTTGAGCGCACCGTTGACGAATTGCACGTCGCGCCGGAACAAATCTCTGCTTGGATGGGGCCGTGCATTGGCCCGACGGCGTTTGAGGTAGGCGAGGAAGTGCGTGCTGCGTTCGTTGCGCATGATCCGCTAGCCGTGCTTCATTTTGCGCCGCGAGAAACTTCAGGCAAATTTCTTTGCGATATGTATTCGATTGCACGTCAGCGGTTGCGTTCTATCGGTGTGACCGATGTATCGGGCGGGGAATACTGCACTTTCATGCAACCCGAATTATTTTTTTCGCATCGACGCGAAGCGATCACGGGTCGCATGGCGGCGTTTGTCTGGATTGAGCCTTAGCGCACGCGCGCGGGTGAAGCACCGTTCTCCGCCATAATTCTTAAATGCCGCGCCAAACCGCTTCCAACGCCTCGGTTGCCGTCACGCCAGCTATCGTGCGTCCGACTGACATCGCCGCATGGACAGAAGCGCGAGTAGGTCATACGCTTTCGTTACGCGGCGTCGCGGCTGCCGAGCTGATGCAGCGGTTGATGCTCGATGACGACTGCGTCGCTGCTGCTTATCTCACCGCGCTGCCTGCTGACGCTGAAACCGATGCGCTGGTGCTCGAAACATTCGGTCCGAGCGTCGCGCAACTGTTCGTCGGCGTGCATCGCATGGCGAGCATGCAGGGGCTCTCCAAAGCGGCCGATACCGTCACCGTTACGGCAGCGCAGCAAGCGCAACAAACCGAAGCGCTGCGCAAGATGCTGCTGGCGATGGTGGACGACGTTCGCGTCGTGTTGATCAAGCTCGCTGAGCGGCTGGTGTCGCTGCGCCGCGCGGCGCTATCGACCGAGGCGCGGCGCACCGAGAGCGCGCAGGCCGAGGCGCGGCAGGTCATGGCTATTTTTGCACCGCTGGCCAACCGGCTCGGCGTGTGGCAGATCAAGTGGGAGCTTGAGGATTTGTCGTTGCGACTGTTGCAGCCGACACAATATCACGCCATTTCGCGCTACTTGGACGAGACGCGGATTGAGCGTGAAGCCTACATCGATACCACCAAAGCAGTGCTGCGCGATGCGCTGCAAAAGGCAGGCATCACGGGCGAAATTACCGGTCGATCAAAACACATTTATTCGATCTACGACAAGCTGCAAAGGAAGCGCTGCGCCATCGAAGAGCTGTATGACATTCGCGCCATTCGCGTGATGGTGGTCGAGGTGAAAGATTGCTACGCCACGCTCGGCATCGTCCACAGCATGTTCCAGCCGATTCCCGGTGAGTTTGACGACTACATCGCCAAGCCCAAGGCCAACCATTACCGCTCGCTGCACACCAGCGTCATGGGCCCACACGACCGTGCGCTGGAGGTGCAGATTCGCACCCAGGAGATGCATCAGGCAAGCGAGCTCGGCGTTGCTGCGCACTGGAACTACAAGGAGGGCGGTGGCGCAGCTCGCGCCGCTGATCAAACGGCCTACGCAGGAAAAATTGCCAGCTTGCGGCAGGTGTTGACGTGGGGCAATGAGCTGGGTTCTCCGGGCGAATTGCTGGCGGGTTTCAAGGCTTCGCTTTTCGACGAAACCATTTTTGTGTTGACCCCGCAAGGCAAGATTATTGATCTGCCGAAGGACTCAACGCCGATTGATTTTGCTTACGCCGTGCATTCGGGATTGGGCCATCGCTGTCGAGGGGCAAAGGTTGACGGCGCGATGGTGCCGCTCAACACGCCGCTCAAAAACGGGCAGCGCGTTGAGGTGTCAACCGTTAAAGAAGGTGGGCCGTCGCGCGACTGGTTGAACCCGGATACGGGTTATCTGCGCAGCCATCGCGCACGCGCCAAAGTGCGGCAATATTTCAACGGCCTTGAGCTGGCCGAAACGCTGTCACACGGCCGCGTGATTATTGAAAAAGACTTGCAGCGACACGGTCAAACAGCACTCAGTCTCGACAAACTGGCGCAGGAAGCGGGCTTCAAATCGCAGGACGAATTTTTTGCGGCGGCGGGGCGCGCTGAGCTCACAACGCGCGATCTGGATGTCGCCATTCGTAAAGCAGCTGGGCTGCTTGATGCGGTGCCGGAGCCGGTGTCGCGTGAGAGCGAGGTTCATACCACGAGGAGCCGCGCCAAGTCCGGCGGTGGTGGCATTTTGGTAGTGGGCGTGGACAAGTTGATGACGGGTTTGGCCAAGTGTTGCAAGCCGGTGCCGCCGGATCCCATCGTGGGCTTTGTGACGCGGCTCAAGGGCATCACCATTCACCGCGCCGATTGCTCGAACGTGATCCGCATGACCGCCACCGAGCCGCGTCGCATCATCGAGGCTGATTGGGGCGATGCCGCGCAGAACGATTTGTTCAGCGTGCAGGTGGAAGTGATGGCCAGCGATCGGCAAGGCCTGCTGCGCGACATCTCGGACGTGCTCGCACGCGAAAAAATTAACGTCACCGCAGTGAACACGCTGACCCGCGATTTCATGGCGAAGATGAAGTTCACGGCTGAAGTGAAGAGCATTGATCAGCTTCGTGTTGCGCTCGCTCAGGTGTCGCAGGTCAAAGGCGTGCAGAATGCGCGCAGGATTTAAGGAGAATGTTGATGAATCGTTACTCAGTCAAGTGGCTGGCTGTTGCGCTTGCCAGCGCCGCACTCGCGGCCCACGCGCAATACCCGAACAAGCCGATCAAAATGGTGGTGCCGTTCCCGGCGGGGGGCACGACCGACATACTAGCGCGCGCGGTGGCGGCTGATCTGCAGAAGGCCTTCGGGCAACCCGTGGTGGTTGAAAACAAGGCGGGCGCGGGTGGCAATATTGGCTCGGATTTCGTGGCAAAAGCACCGCCCGACGGTTACACGTTGCTGATGGGCACGGTCGGCACCCATGCCATAAACGTCGCGCTCTATCCAAAAATGCCGTACGACGCGGTGAAAGATTTTGTGCCGCTGTCACTGGTCGCGGGTGTGCCCAATGTGCTCGTCGCCGCGCCTGGTTTTTCCGTTAACAGCGTCAAAGACCTGATTGACATGGCGAAGAAATCGCCCGATAAAACGACATTCGCATCGAGCGGAAACGGCACCTCGATTCACCTGTCTGGCGAATTGTTCAAACAGCTGGCGGGCGTGCAGATGACGCATGTGCCGTACAAGGGGTCAAGCGCTGCGCTGCCGGACGTGATGAGCGGGCAGGTGAACGTGATGTTCGACAACGCGCCATCGGTGATGCCGCAAATTAAGGGCGGCAAGTTGAAGGCCATCGCCGTGACCAGCAGCGTTCGCTCGCCCGCGTTGCCGAACGTGCCCACCATCGCTGAGGCGGGTCTGCCGGGCTATGAGGCCAGCTCGTGGTTTGGCGTGCTGGCACCTGCTGGGACGCCGAAGGACATCGTCGACAAACTGTCGCAAACCATCGCCAAAGCAGTTCAATCCGCC
>JAYVNO010000152.1:0-13793 GCA_043758415.1 Burkholderiales bacterium | reverse complement strand
GTGGTGATTCCGCCTAAAAGCAATCGCAAAGTACAGCGAGATTTTGACCGCCACCTCTACAAGCAGCGTCACCTGGTTGAAAATGCCTTCCTGCGAATTAAGGCCTGGCGTGGCATTGCCACGCGATACGCCAAAAATTTGTCCTCATTTGTCGCCTCCGTAGAGATTCGATGCAGGGTGTTGTGGCTTAATATCTCGTGACGACACTATCTAGGACGGATTTGAAGATTTGCTTTGGGCAGCGTAATATTGTTGTGGAATATTTCAGCAACAAGCGCGAGCGATATCGTCAATGGTGAACATCACTTTCAGCGTACCCAATGAAGTCAATGATGCGTTCAACTCGACATTCTCTGACGTAAACAAAAACGACGTGATCGCGGACTTGATGCGCGAAGCGGTTGACCGCACTCGCCGCCAGCTGGCGAGCGACAGAGCCGTTGACGCCATCCTCGCGCGACGTAGGCGTGTACCCGTTCGCAGCGCCAGCGAACTCGCGCGCAGCCGGATGAGCGCTCGCCCGTGAAATAGGTACTCGATGAAAGCGTTGCGCTCAAACGGTTTTTTGCAGATTCTGGCTACGAAAATCGGTAACCATGACTGTCACATTGCCGCAGCGATTCAATACGCGCGCGGCTGCGCTTGACCGCAGCTATGTGAGCGTTTTCCTACCCGCGCAGGTAGGCGTGACTCCTGCACAACACCTGCGCGCCTCGATAAACTGTTTGCGTCAGCGACAAACCCGAATCATTGGAGCAGGTATGGGTGTGAGATTCAAACTAGAGCATGCAAGTCTCGTAGGGTGGCTCGCACGTAGCGATCGCCCGTTTGGATCAGGTGGGGATTGGGACGACGACTTTGACATGCAATACATGTTTCATCGACGGCATCGTCGTTTCTCACGGAGTCGTGATTCACTCCCCCCCGACCTTGACTACGAGATCGATGGCGACGGATTTGGAGGCTCATGGGGAGCGCCGCGCGTGATGCTAAACGTCATGAGAGATTTCCTCGAAGCGTTGCCGAACAGTGTTGTTGCAGACGACGACCGGGATCGAGCCGCACTAAGCCACTTGGCAAATGATGCCCGACATCGCCTTGACTCATTCATCGAGCGGGATGCTCAAGGCTTTGCGAATCCGGTGCGAGACGTCACAGAACAGTCAGCATCGCGCATCGTTCTTCCTCCCCATGCGGTGGCGAAAATCCTCATGCCGTTGCGAGGTTGGTTTGATGTGCCCCTCTATTTCATGCCTCTGGGATTTTGGGGAGACCTTCAAGATTTCCAGCAGTCGCCGAGTTACACGATGTGGTTACTTTGCGGTGATGACCACCGTGAGCTTGCTGGAAAGGACTTTCTAGACCCGTTTCCAATTGTCAAAAAAGCATTGCGCGCCGCACGAGATTCTCGGGTGACCGTTTGCTGGACGGCGGACGGTCGATCACTGACGATTTCCGATCAAGCTGCGAGGCCGCGCCAATTGATGGAAATGTCGATGCAGTTTCCTCCATCGAGGCTTTGGTCGCAGTTGCGCAGTCTTGAAAGTCCACCAGATCGTGCCAACCACATACTTCAAATCAGTGACCTTCATTTCGGTTCAAAGTTTGCGGGGCGCGAGAAGGTGAACTACGTCAAGCAGCACCTCCTGTCGCGAATCAAATCTACGCTCTCGACGGGCGACAAAGTTCAAGTAGTGATGACTGGCGACGCAATGGATTCGCCAAAGGCAAAGCATCTTGCTGAGTTCAATGCTTTCAACGCTGAAATCGAGGATGCCGCTGGAAGCAACACGGTATTAATTCCCGGTAATCACGATAGCAAGCGCAAGGGGTTTCTACCGAATTTTGGTGCCCCACCGGTGTCTCTGCCGTGGAAGCACGTGGTGCGCAGCCAGCACAGCGGCACAATTTTTCTGTGCTTCGACACCTCCATCGGCACGTCAATGGCAAAGGGAAATATTGCAGACGGACAGTTTTTGGACGTGGCAGCGGAGATTGAGAAGCAGGGACTAAATGCTGGGCATGATTCGTACATGCGCATTGCGTTGACCCATCATCATCCCTTCTCCAGAAGCGAGGATGAGCTTGATGTTGTACCGTTTCTCGGGCTCAAGGAGGAGCGCTGGCTGCGCATGAACAACGGCGAACAGTTGGTTCGATGGTGTGCAGGAAATCGTATCCCGCTTATTCTTCACGGGCACAAGCATCATCCGCGGTTTATCGGACACGAAATTGAATCTGATGGGAACCTCGCGACCATTCGCGCGATTGGTTGCGGCTCGACGTTGGGTGCAGAAGGGAAACCACTTTCTTACAACTGGCTAACCTTGCAAGGACACGCAAAACAATGGTTTGTGTCGTACTTTGCCGATCCGGGAGATGGAAGTGGTTTCAAGGAAAAGCGACTAGTCATCGGGCGCACCGTCGCGTGACATGTTTTCGCGAGAGTGGATGGATCAGCAGCATAGAAGGGTTGGCGCGCCGCCCGCACGCGGAAAACTAAACCGCGATCCGATACGGCACCAACAACGCCGAAAACTTTCGCTTGTCGAAGTCCTTGGTGTTGCGTGTGACGAACGTCAGTCCCAGCGTTGCTGCACATGCGGCCTGCATCGCATCCGGCAATTTCACGCGCAGCGATTTACGCAGCGTCGCAGCGGTCTTAGCGACGGTGTGGTCGATGTCACATTGCGCGAAGGTGTCCAGCCAGCGATTGGTGACGTCGACCATTTGCGCTTGACAACCTGCGAGTACCTCGGCGCGCGTGATGGGCGTCAGCACGCAGTCGTCGTGGTGTTTGTTGAGCCATTTGATTGCTGCGGGAATGGCGTTTAGGTAATCGATCAGGATCACCGTATCGGGTACGTAGCGCACGGGGCTTGACTACTTGGCTACCATTCGTCGCGCATCTGCGTTTGCCATGCCAACCCGTCGCCGTGCTTCCACGTGCCTTGCAATCGGCTGCCGAGCGAGGCGAAGTCGGCGAGCGGTGCCGCTAGATGTTGCTGGTAATGCGCTACCGCATCGCGCACCACAGCGGTCATCGCGACGCCTTCACGCTTGGCAACATCTTCCAGCCACTCTTTTTGCGGGTTCGGCAAACTGATGATTGTGCGCGTCGAAGCTCGTTGCACTTGCAGCGGTTTCGCTATGGTCCGTTTTGCGGAAGACTTCATGATTACAACGCTGAAACGACGAGGAAAATGAGATGATATCGCCTGTTAGAAGTGATATCAATCTCAAGTGGGCAGACTCCCGCGAAAGGCTGCCAAAGTCGCAGCTTCAAGAAAATTTTGCACACAAACGACTTCGGTCAACGGGCTTGAAGCGAGCTTGTTATCGTTGGTGATGAAAAACTGGCAACCGAGTGTTCGGGCAGTTGCGATCTGGAGCGCGTCGACAAATTTGTAGCGATGTTCGGCGCGCAAGGTAGCGGCGAGAATGTAGGCGTCGCGGGCGTGATCAATACAGTCAAAAAGGTCGCCACTCGTGAACAGACCTTTCAATACCTCCGCATACTCGCCGTTGCCTTGCTGCAACGGTTTAACGAGCAGTTCAGCGAGCGTGACGGCTCCGGTAAATCCGATTATTTTTCGGTCTTCGGACGCACGAATGAAGGGGATGCTCACTTCCGCAAAATGCGGCGCGTTTTCGAGCGCATAAATGATCGGCGCGGTGTCGAAATAGACACGCTTTCCCTGCATTCGAGCGAGCGTGTCGTTCAGACGCGCTATCGTTCCCATGAGTCGCGTTCATCACGTAGCTGGGCGTCGATTTCCGCTCCTGTAGCACCCCATGTGCCTTTGGCGGAGCCCACATAATCGCTGATGGAGCGTCGTTTGGGGTGCGTTGTGACGGGTATTAGCGTGATCACGCCATTGGCGAAACTTACCTCAAGCGCGTCGTTAGGCGAAAGGCTCGCCGCGATGGCAATGTTCGCTGGCAGCGTAATCTGATTGCGTTCACGCATGCGTATTTGAGCCATGATTTTTCTGAATTCAGAAATTAATTCAGAAATTGTACGCGGACGCGAGCCAAATCGGCAACCTTAGCCCAACATATCCATGTCGATGCGTTCTGAATCCGTCCCCGCATGTTCGCCATCAGAGCCCCGAATCAAGTCCGCTCAGCAAAAAAAGGCCGCATCAGCGGCCTGTCCTTTGATTGCTTTCGAACAACGCTAATCAGTGCCCCAAAATCTTCGACAAAAAGTCTTTCGACCGATCTGTTTGCGGATTGTTGAAAAAGTCGTGTGGGTTGTTCTGTTCGACGATCTGGCCCTGATCCATGAAGATCACTCGGTCAGCGACGGCCTTTGCAAAACCCATTTCGTGGGTCACGCAAATCATGGTGATGCCCTGATTTGCCATCTCCACCATCACGTCGAGCACTTCCTTGATCATCTCGGGATCGAGCGCTGAGGTGGGCTCGTCGAATAGCATGATTTTAGGCGTCAGGCACAGAGCGCGGGCGATCGCTACGCGCTGTTGCTGCCCGCCGGAGAGTTGCAACGGGTACTTCCCCGCCTGCTCGGCGATGCGCACGCGCTTTAACTGCGTCATCGCCTTTTCCTCGGCCTCCTTCTTTGGAATTTTGCCGACATACATGGGCGACAGGGTCAGGTTCTCGAGAACCGTCAAGTGCGGAAACAGGTTGAATTGCTGGAACACCATGCCAACTTCTTTGCGCACTTTGTCGATGGCCTTCACGTCATCGGTCAGTTCGGTGCCGTCCACAAACAGATGGCCTTCCTGATGCTCTTCAAGGCGATTGATGCATCGAATCAGCGTCGATTTGCCGGAGCCTGATGGCCCGCAGATCACGATGCGCTCGCCCCGTTTCACCTGCAAGTTAATGTCGCGCAACACATGGAAGCTGTTGCCGTACCACTTGTTTAATTTGTCGAAGACGATGATGTTGTCGGGTGCGGTTTGGGTTTGGGTTTGGGTAGTCATGTTGGTCGTCCCCGATTAGCGCAATTTTGATTTGTTGAGCTGTTTTTCGATCCACAGGCTATAGCGGCTCATGGCGAAACAGAAGGTGAAATAAATCGCGACGATGAACAGGTAGCCTTCCAGTTTGAAAGGCCGCCAGTCAGCGTCCGAATTGAGCGCCAGGCCCAAGGCACCGGTCAGCTCGTACAGCGACACAATGTAGACCAGCGAGGTATCCTTGAACAGTCCGATGAAGTTGTTCATGATGCCCGGCACCACCATCGCGAGCGCCTGCGGCAGGATGATTTTGAACTGCGTTTGCCAGTACGACATGCCCAATGACGCCGCTGCCTCGGCCTGACCCTTCGGCATCGCCTGCAGGCCACCGCGAATCACCTCTGCCATGTAGGCGGCCGCAAACAGCGTGACGCCTACCAGCACGCGGATCAACACGTCGATGGACACCCCTTGCGGCATAAACAGCGGAAACATGAAGGAGGCCATGAACAGCACCGAGATCAGCGGCACGCCACGAATCAGTTCGACGTAAATCGTGCAAAACGTTTTGATGGCGGGCAAATTGCTACGGCGACCGAGCGCCACACAGATGGCAATCGGAAAGCAGAGCACTATGGACAACGTCGCCAGCATGATGGTCAACGGCAGGCCGCCCCAGCGATCTGTCTGCACCACCGACAGGCCGCCAACGCCACCGTACATCAGCGCAAAAAACGCGGCCAGCACGACGATCCACGCGCCGATGAGCCACGGCTTCCAGAACATACGCGTACAGCTCATGATCAGCAAGCCCACCATCAGCAGCGTTGCGATCAGCGGCCGCCATTGTTCATCGAACGGATAGCGGCCAAAGATGATCAGCCGATATTTTTCGCGAATTACACCCCAGCAAGCGCCCACACCTTCTGCGCGGCAGGCGTCAGCGTTGGCAACCGTGGTCGCGGTGATGATCGCCCAGTTGATGAACTGCGGCACGTAATAAAGTAGCAGCCCGCCGACAATAATCGTGGCGATGCTGCTCTGCCAGTTGGCAAATAAATTGCCTTTGATCCATGGCATCAGACCCTCGGTATTGACCGGTGCCGGACGTGATGGCAGCGACTGGAAGATGATCGTTTCAGCCATGACTAGCGCTCCTTGATGGCTGATTTCGCGTTGTACCACCCCATGAACAACGAGGTCAGCAGCGAGGTGGTGAGATAGACCGCCATGATCAGCGCGATGCACTCCACCGCGCGTCCGGTCTGGTTAAGCGCGGTGTTCGAGATCGACACCACATCGGGATAACCGATGGCCACCGCGAGTGAGGAGTTTTTGGTGAGATTTAAGAACTGGTTGGTCATCGGCGGAATGATCACGCGCAGCGCCTGTGGCAACAATACCTTCTGCATTTCCTGGCCGGTCGACAGCCCGAGCGCCTGCGACGCCTCGCTTTGACCGCGCGCCACTGACTGGATTCCGGAGCGCACTACTTCGGCGACGAAGGCTGCGGTGTACAGCGTCAGACCCAGCAACACCGCCATAAATTCGGGGGTCAGCGAACCGCCTCCTTCAATGGCGAATTCGCCCTTCTTCGGCAGCATGAATTGCGCCGGTGCGCCGCCCGCCAGCCAGCCCAGAATACCGCCGACAATGACGATGGCCACGGGCAGCCAGAACATGCTGCGCAGTTTTCCGGTTTCCTCAAATTTTGTCTGCGCCCAGCGCCGATACAGCCAGGCCGCGACTCCGCCCGCAACCACACCCATCAATGCCCACAGATGACCGCCCTCCCACACCGGGGCGGGAAAGGTGAAGCCACCCTTGCTCAGGAAGAAGTGGCCAACCTGCTTGGCGTCTGCGATGTCAGGCAAAAACTCGGTGAACAGCAAATACCACATCAACAGTTGCAATAGCACCGGCACGTTGCGGAACAACTCGACATAGGTCTGGCATAACCCACGCACTAAACCATTGCGCGAGAAGCGACCGACACCAATCAGCGTGCCCAGAATGGTGGTTAGGATAATGCCGACGATGGCCACGCGTAGCGTATTCGACACACCGATCAGGAATGCTTTCCAGTACGGGTCGTTGGAGTCAAACGCGGTAAGCGATTCGCCAATGTCGAACCCGGCCGGCTGCGCCAGAAAGTCAAAGCCGCTCTTGATGCCGCGAATGCGCATGTTCTCAGCGGTGTTGTGGGCAAGAAACCAGGCCACGCCTCCGATAACAAGCACTGCAACGATTTGGTAGAGCAAGCCGCGAAAGGCTTGGCTGCGCCAGGACCAGTCACGTTTTGTTGGTGGTTTTCTTGGTGCAACTGCCATGCATTTCCCCGCAAGTGATGACTGTCCGGTGTCAGGAATTCTTGTTGTTCCTGTTAGGGGCAGTGGGCTCGAAATTTCACGAACCCCCTCACCCTAACCCTCTCCCGCAAGGGGGAGAGGGGACTAGTCGCTAGGTGGTTTTAGCGGACAGGATACGCATACATCAAGCCACCTTTATTCCACAAATTGTTCGCGCCACGCGGCAATTTGAGTGGTGACTTCGGGCCGACATTGCGCTCGAAAATTTCACCGTAGTTGCCGGTCGCTTTGAGCGCTTTGGCCATCCACTCTTTGTCGAGACCGAGCAGCTTGCCCGTATCCTCAGTGGTGCCAAGCAGACGCTGAACGACCGGGTCGGTGCTGGTCTTCATCTGATCAACGTTGGCTTGCGTGACGCCATATTCTTCCGCTTCGAGCAGACCGTAGATCACCCACTTGACGATGGCGAACCATTCGTCGTCACCACGGCGAACCATCGGGCCGAGCGGCTCCTTCGATATCAGTTGCGGCAGGATCACGTGCTCGTCAGGCACCTTGGCCTCTTTGTTACGAACTGAGGCGAGGCCCGAAGCATCTGTCGTGTAAGCGATGCAACGGCCAGCGAAATAGGCACCGGTGGCCGCTTCCACCTTCTCGAACACGACGGTTTTGATGCCAAGGCCATTCGCTTTGGAGAAATCGGTCAGGTTTTTCTCGGTCGTGGTGCCGGACTGCACGCACACGGTTTGGCCTTTGAGCTGCTTGGCATCCTTGAGCTTCGACTTGGTGGTGACCATGAAGCCCTGACCGTCGTAATAGGTCACTGCCGTCTGGTGCAGACCGAGCGACGCGTCACGCGTCAGTGAAAACGTCGTGTTCCTTGCCAGAACATCGACCTCGCCCGACTGCAGGGCAGCGAAGCGCTGCTGTGCATTCAGAGGAACCCACTTGACCTTGGTTGCGTCGCCGAGAACAGCGGCGGCAATAGCTTTGCAGGTGTCGGCGTCAAGGCCGGTCCAGTTGCCGCTTGGATCTGCTTGCGAGAAGCCCGCGAGGCCTGTGTTCACGCCGCAAACTACCTGGCCTTTGGCTTTGATGCTGTCGAGCGTTTTGCCCGCGTGTGCTGGCAGCGAAGCCAACGCACCTGCGGCCAGAAGGGCGCTGAGCAGCACTTTCGTTTTTGAATGGGTCATTAGTGGGTCTCCTTGAAAATAGGGTCGTAAAGTGAGCGTGTTACGGCGAGAATGCTCGTGGCGTTCGGCGGGCATTACACCAGAGAACTGGGTGGTTTGCCTAGACCTGAACATACGCAAACGGCATGCCATGATACGGAATTCAGAATATCAGGCTTTGCTAGCTTTTGCGCCTCACAAAAGCGCGGGGAATCCCTAACCCGGCACGCGGGTAGACGCTGATCCGTGAAAGCGGCTCTGCCGCCATCGCGCTGCTGCTGTCGCCTATCTTCACGTCGCAGCGGAGCCACCGCTACCGTTCGTCCGCTAGCTAATCAGGTGCAGCTCAAGCGACGCCACACCCCTTTGGGTGCCGAGCAGCACCACCGAATCGCCCGTCTCAAAAACAAAGTCGTTGTCCGGTCGCGCTATGCGCACCCCACCGCGCCGCACCAGCGTAATCTCCACATCGCCGCCGCGAAATGCGGCGGCAACGTCACCCCAGCTCCGTCCAACGGCATTGGCAGAATCGGCCAGACGCACCGTGTGCAGAATCCGGGCATCGGCCTCGCTTTCGTTGCCGTCGCTGGCACCGCGATAGAAGCCCTGAAACATGCTGTACCGCTCCTCACGCACCGCCCTGATGCGCTTCAACACCTGCGACAGCGGCGTACCAAGCAGCAGCAAAGAATGCGACGCCAGCATCAGCGAGCCCTCCAGCACCTCCGGCACCACCTCGGTCGCACCGGCTGCAAGCAGGCGCTCAATCGGTTCATCGTCCGTGGTGCGCACCACGATGGGAAGTCCCGGATGAATCGCTTTGGCGGTACCAATAATTTTCAGCGACGCCTCAATATCAACGAAAGAAACGACCAGCGCCCGCGCCCGTTCCGCACCGGCGGCGACCAGCGCCTCGCGCCGCTGCGCATCGCCAAACACCACATTGCCACCGGCGGCATTGCCGACGCTGCCGAGCGCCTCACGGACGCGTTCCGGGTCGTGGTCGAGCGCTACGAAGTTCACCTTCTCAGCCTCCAGCAATCGCGCCAGATATTGCCCGCTACGCCCATAGCCACAGATGATCACATGATCCTGTCGTTCCATCGTCTCGCTGGCGATTTTGAAAATATCGGCAGAGCGCGCGAGAAAGTCGTGGGCTGTAATGCGCAGGTTCAGGCGTTCAGCCAGGCGCGGCAAAAACGGCGCTGCGAGCATCGACAGCAACATCGCTGCAATCACAATTTGCGCCGCGCGCGGGTCGAGCGCGCCGGTGGTCAGGCCGAGCGTGAGGATCACAAAGCCGAACTCGCCGCCTGGTGACAGCAGCGCCGCGGCAACGTTGGCATCTGCTGTTTTCAGGCCGAACCGTCGCGCCAACGGCTGCAAAATGGCCGTCTTGCCCATCAACAAAATCGCCAATGTCAGCACCACCCAGCCGAGCTGCGTCGCCACAAATCCGCCGTCCAACTGCATGCCCACCGAGATGAAAAACATGCCGAGCAGCACGTCACGAAACGGACGAATGTCGTCCTCTACTTGCAGCTTGTATTCCGTTTCAGCGATCAGCATGCCCGCCACGAACGCGCCCAACGCATGCGGCAAGCCAGCCAGATGACACAACCATGCCAAAAGCAGCGTCACCAGCAACACGTTGAGCATGAACAGCTCGCTGGTTTTGCGCTGCGCCACAATGCGAAACCACGCGCGCAACACAGGCTGCCCAAAGCCCAGCAACAGCCCGAGCAGCACGGCAACCTTGATCGCGATCCAGCCGATTTCGATCATGCTCATACCGCTGCCAACGCCCAGCGCAGGCAACAAAATCAGCAGCGGCACCACCGCCAGATCCTGAAACAGCAACACGCCGATCACGGGTCGGGCAACCGGCGACGACAACTCGTTCCTCTCGGCCAGCAACTTGATGCCAATGGCAGTGGACGACATCGCCAGCGCCGCCCCGAGCACGATGGCGGACGCGAGTGTTTGCGCGAACGCCAGCGCAATGGCCGCAAACAACAGTAGCGACAGCACGTACTGCATCGTGCCCAGGCCCAGCACCAGCCGCCGCATCGAGCGGAACTGCGGCAGCGAAAACTCCAGCCCAATTGAGAACATCAAAAACACGATGCCAAACTCGGCAATGTCCCGCGCCTGCGCCGAATCCGGGATCAGTTTGAACGCCTGCGGCCCCAGCAACATGCCCACGATCAAATAGCCGAGCAGCGACGGCAGCCGCAAACGCCGACATATCCCGACCGACAGCACGCTGGCGGCGAGCACGATGACGATGAGGGCAAGCGGAGAATTCATGTTGACTCCGAATCTAGCATCCCGGCGCGATGCACGCGTCACCTACACTCGTTGCATGCTTGATCGCTTCTCGCTACCGCTGTTTGCCGCACCTCACCGCCTTGTCGCACGCGCCTGCTTGCGTGCACGACTCAGTGCGAACGCCGTGACGATGATCGGTGCCGTGATTGGCTTGGCCGCGCTGCCAACGCTCGCCACTCAACACTACGGCTACGCGTTGGCGTTGATCCTCATCAACCGCTTTCTCGACGGCGTCGACGGCACGATGGCGCGCACGGGCATGATCGGCCCCACGGATCGAGGTGCATTTCTCGACACGGTGTGCGATTTTCTGTTTTACGCCGCCGTGCCGCTCGGCTTCGCGCTAGCCGTGCCTGCCGTCAACGCGCTACCCGCCGCTGTACTGCTCGCCAGCTTTATCGGCACCGCCACTACGTTGCTCGCTTTCGCCGCAGCCGCAGCCAAACACGGCACGCTCAGCCCGGCGTACCCGAATAAAGGCTTCTACTACCTCGGCGGACTCACTGAAGGCACGGAAACGATTCTGCTGTTCTGCGCGATGTGCCTGTGGCCGCAACACTTTGCGTGGCTGGCGTACGGCTTCGCTGCGGCCTGCGCGGTGACGACGGCGACGCGTTTACTTTTTGGAATGCGTAGCCTCGCCTGAGACGTCATAGGGTGCGCTCTACGCAGCAACGCTTCGTCACGGATTTTGCTTTTTGGCGGAAAAACGGAGGGTGCAATTGCGGCAGCGGTTTCGTAGCAGCGGGGCAAGCCGCGATTCAACGGAAATCGCGGTCGTTCAATCACGCTGAGCAGCGCTTTTCGCCGCTCCTATAGACACTCACCTTTTTTGCTGAACGCCTTATTTAATATGGGCGTATAGCAACAATAGGCAGAAAGTCGATAAACAACAAATCCATCGCTTGCGCCCATCACCACTGCGGGCTAAAGCAAAAAGCTGATCCTAAAATTTCACCTGAGCGCCCAGCTCCAGCACCCGATTCGTCGGAATCTGAAAATACGCGGTCGCGGACTGGGCATTCCTTGCCATCAGGCTAAACAATCGTTGTCGCCACACCGAAATGCGCTGGCACGGCGTCGGTACCAGCACTTCGCGCGACACGAAAAACGAGGTGTCCATCATTTCAAATTCGATGCCGTGATCTTTGGCGGCGATGGTCAGCGCTTTCGGGATGTCTGGTGCGTTCATGAAGCCGTAATTCACCACCATTTTGAAGAACCCGTTACCGAGGTCTTCCACCTTGACGCGCCGCGCGCGCGTGATCAACGGCACGTCGTCAAAGTGAACGTGCAGCACGATGTTTCGCTCATGCAGAATTTTGTTGTGCTTCAGGTTATGCAGCATCGCGGCGGGCATTTCGTCGGGCATGGAGGTCATGAACACCGCCGTGCCCTGCACCCGTGTGGCGTCGCGCGACAGCGCGAGGATCATCGGAGCGAGCGGCAGTGCGGTCTCTTTTCGCTGCTGCGCCATCAAGCTGCGGCCACGTTTCCACGTGGTCATGAACACCAATACGACGAGTCCCACCACCAGCGGAAACCAGCCGCCGTCCGGGATTTTGATCGCGGTGGATGCCAGCAGCGCAATATCCACAATCAAAAACATGCCAACCAGGGCGCACGCCCCGAGCTTGTTCCACTTCCACAAGCCGATGGCAACGACCGCAAATAACACCGTATCAATCAGCATCGCGCCGGTCACCGCCAGGCCGTACGCAGCCGCAAGGTTTGACGTGCTACGGAACGCGATCACCACGATAAACACCAACACAAACAAGGTCCAGTTGATTGCGGGCAGATAAATTTGGCCTTCGCTTTTGTGCGAGGTATGAACCACTTTCATGCGCGGCAAAAAGCCCAGTTGAATCGCTTGACGGCCAATCGAAAACGCGCCAGAGATCACAGCCTGCGAGGCGATCACGGTCGCCATCCCGGCCAGGATCACCAGTGGAATCAGCATGAAATGCGGCACCTGATCGTAGAAAGGGTGCATCTTGCAGGCCGTCGCCGGTGACGCCAGCGCCTGCTCCGCGCAGGTCTTCAAAATTAGTGCGCCTTGACCGAAATAATTCAGCACCAACGTCGGCATCACCCACACGAACCACGCCACGCGAATCGGCTTGCGCCCGAAGTGCCCCATGTCAGCGTACACCGCTTCGGCCCCGGTCACCGCCAACACCGCCGAACCGAGTACGACCAGCGAGAGCTTCGGGTTTTCAAACAAAAAGCGCAGCGCGTACATCGGGTTTAGCGCGGCGAGCACGGCTGGATTCGACGACAGATGATAAATGCCCAGCCCGCCCAACACCAAAAACCAGAACGCCATGATCGGCCCGAACCATTTGCTCACCCGCCCCGTCCCGCCCGCCTGCACGTAAAACAGCCCGGTCAAAATCACCAGCGCCACCGGCACCACGAACAGGTGCAAATCCGGGTTGATCTCGGTCAATCCTTCCATCGCACCGAGCACCGACACGGCCGGCGTGATAATCGAATCGCCAAAAAACAGCGCCACCCCAAAGATTCCAAACAACGTTAGATAGCGCCGCCGGGTGACGCTCGTCACCGCTCGAAGCGCCAACGCCAAGAGCACCATGGTGCCGCCTTCGCCCTGATTGTCAGCACGCAAAATGATGAAGGCGTACTTGATCGCCACCACGATGGTGAGCACCCAAAAGATGATGGAGAGCAAGCCCAGCACATTGCCCTCGGTCAGCGCGATGCTATGACTGGCGCTGAAAAAGACCTCTTTCAACGTGTACAGCGGCGAGGTGCCAATGTCACCATAAACGACGCCCACTGCGCCGAGGGACAGGGCCGCCAGCTGCGCCCCCTTCGGATGTTTAGCGGGGTGCACGCTGGAACCGTATGAACTCATGAATAGATGACTATCCGAATGCGGGAGCGCGAATTGTATGCCTGCTGCGACGATTTTTTGCGGCGCAGCATTCCTAAGAAACACACCACCTACGCCGCGATTTGGATTTCGGGTTGTACCGGTGCCAGCGCAAAACCAAACTCAGCCGCACGCCGGTGCAGCTGCTTGA
>JAYVNO010000151.1:0-36324 GCA_043758415.1 Burkholderiales bacterium | reverse complement strand
AATGATGATCGTTGACGGCGAGATGGTTTCTGTTGGCTCTACTAATTTTGATTTGCGCTCGTTTCGGCTCAATGACGAAGCAAGCATGAACGTCTATGACCGCAGCTTTGCCACCAAAATGACGGTAGTGTTTGACAATGACCTCAAAAACACGCGACGCTACACCCATGCGCAATGGCAGCAGCGACCGTGGAAAGAGAAATTTCTGGCGACCGTGATACGGCCCATCCAGTCGCAACTGTAGTCTCAGCCAAAATTGCGATGCAACTGCGGCACGCGGTGGCGAAAGTACGGCGGACGTGGCGCCCGGTTGGCACTAACTGCGGCGCTCAAATCACTCCGCGTGATCTCAGCGCAGCCACCTGCTCCGCCGTGACACCGATGTCACGCAGCACTGTTTCTGTGTCTTCTCCGAGCGTGGGCGCGCGGCGCGTGATGGCACCGGGAGTCGCAGATAGTTTGGGCACGATACCCGGCGTCTCCACCGTGAAACCATCGGCTGCTGTCACCGGCACGATCATGTTGCGCGCCCGGTAGTGCGGGTCTTCGGCGATGTCTTTCACCGTGTAAATTCGACCGCCGGGAACGTCTGCGGCATCGAGCGTTTCCAGCACGTCGGTCACGCTACGTGCGCGCGTGTAAGCGGCAATCGCTTCATCAAGTTCAGTCACACGCTTAACGCGGCCCGGATTCGTCGCCAGCTCAGCGTCATTGGCCAAATCATCGCGCCCAATCGCGGTCGTCAAGCGCTTGAAAATGGAATCACCATTGCCCGCCACCAACACGTAACCGTCGGCGCACGGATAGCGTTGGTCGGCGCAATCCCCGGCAGCGCCGAGCCCGCCGCCTCGCGCACCGCGCCGAACGCGCTGTACTCCGGCAGCAAGCTTTCCATCACGTTGAACACGCTCTCGTACAGGGCCACGTCAATCACTTGCCCGACACCTTTCGGGCTCGCGTCGCTCTTCGTATTGTTGCGATGATTCAGCGCGAGCAACACGCCAATCACGCCATGCAAACTCGCCAACGTGTCGCCGATGGAAACGCCCACGCGTACTGGCACACGCCCCGGCTCACCCGTGAGATGACGCAAGCCGCCCATCGCCTCCGCCACCACGCCAAATCCCGGCTTGTCCTTGTACGGCCCCGTCTGTCCATAGCCCGAAACGCGCAGCATGATGAGCCACGGATTTGTCGCAGACAACGATGCGTAATCCATGCCCCATTTCTCCATCGTGCCGGGCTTGAAATTCTCGACGAGCACATCCGCTTCAGCGATCAAACGACGCACGATATCGCGTCCCTCAGCCTGCCGCAAATCAAGCGCCACACTCTTTTTATTGCGCGACTGCACCTGCCACCACACCGAGGTGCCGTTATGCAGCAACCGCCATTTGCGCAACGGATCGCCCTCACCCGGCGGCTCAATCTTGATCACATCCGCGCCAGAATCAGCGAGCGTTTTGGCGGCAAATGGGCCAGCGATGAGCAGGCCGAACTCGATGACTTTGATGCCATCAAGCGCTTGCGATGTGTGGGATTTTTCCATTTGTCTATTATCAGTTCAGTCGCTAAATCAAGTCCTTAGCAAGCCCTCCGCAAGCCCAATTACAACGGCTAACCGAAAGCCCGCATGAAACAAGCAACGCGTGCCGCCCGAATCATAAAAATGCTTCAATCGGGCCGACCGATCACCCGCGCGGAGTTTCTTGAGCGACTGGAAACCTCCCTCGCCACCTTCAAACGAGACGTAGCGTATTTGCGCCGCGAACAAAATGCTCCCATTATCTGGAGCGCTGCGCAACGCGCCTACACACTTGCGGTGCCGACCGGCGCGCACGCGCGACGTGAATCGATCCCCGGCACTTGGTTTGACCGTGACGAATTGCTCGGCCTCATTGCCATTCAGCAAATACTCGACCAAATCGAGCCGCGACTGCTGCGCGACGTACTTCACCCGCTGCGTGAACGCACCGCATCAATCCTGCTCGGCAGCGGCCTGGCTGGTGACCAACTTCAACAAGCACTGACTCGGATCAAGGTGCTACCCATGCAACGGCGAGCTGTTGACGATCTGCTCTTCGAGCGCGTTGTCGCAGCCCTGGTTGACAGAAAACAAATCACCATCGAATCGATACAGCGGCAAACCCGTGAACCCACACGCCGCATCCTGTCGCCGCAGCGCATCGTCTCCTACCGCGACAACTGGTACTTGGACGCATGGTGTCACTTGCGAAAGGCGCTTCGCACGTTTTCGTTGGACACGCTGCGCGACGCGCATGTTTCAAACGACACGGCGACGGACATCGATGCCGCCACACTCGATCAACACTTCAGAGGAAGCTACGGCATCTTTGCAGGCGTAGCCACACAACACGCCGTGTTGCGATTCAGCTCACACGTGGCAGGCTGGATTGAGTACGAACAATGGCACCCACAGCAAACCATCACCACGCTCGCTAGCGGAGAGATCGAACTGACCGTGCCCTACGCCAACGCCACCGAACTCGTGCGCGACATTCTGAAATGGGGGGCAGAGGTCGAAGTCGTAGCGCCTGCGACCCTACGCGAACAGGTAGGAGATACGGCGCGAGCTACGGCTGAGCGATATTTGTGAGGTAATTTTTTTGCGGTAGCTCGGTCTGTGAGCTACTGGGCTGATACCCTGTAGGTGGATGGATACGACGCTGACAAATATATGGGCAAAGACTGGCAAGCCGGGCGAAGAGCGCTGGCACCCGCTCATCCTTCATATCTTGGATGTTGCCGCAAGTGCGGATGCGATCATGGCACGCGAGCCGGAATCAACGCGCCACAGGCTTGCTGGCACTCTGGGCATGCAATGGGATGATGCTCGTCCTTGGCTGCTAATCGCAATCGCTTGCCACGATCTCGGCAAGGCATGCCCGGGATTTCAGTGCAAGTGGAAGAACCTGTCCGGCATGGACTCTGGGAGGAGCCCAGACACAGAAATAAATCACGCGTTCGTAAGCCAGATCGATTTAGCGGTGCTGCTACCGGCCAAGGGTTGGCCCGATGAATTGGCGGCTTTGGTCGCCGACGCAGTGGGCTGCCATCATGGTGAACGGGCATCGTCTACTACCCTTAATCGTCTGATGGATAAGCGACGTGCTCTGGGAGGCCGCGACTGGGCGGCCGCTCGGGTCGCCTTATTTGAAGCGTTGATGAGCGTGTTCAAACCAGGCAAAGTCCCAACAAAGGAAACACTCGCCGGTCCTGATTTCATACTGCTGTCCGGGCTTACGAGCTTTTCCGACTGGATCGGATCCAACGAAGCGTGGTTTCCATTCGGGGATGTGGACGACTGCGACGACGTGGAATCATGGTTTCAAACGCGCAGGGCCAACAATGCGGAACACGCGCTTGACGCCATCGGTTGGGAGGTCCGAACGCCCCTGATATGCGAACCGAAGTCCTTCGAGGAAGTATTTGGATTTGCTCCTCGCCCCTTACAGCAAGCCGTCGCCGATGCTTTGGCTGATTTGCAAAAGCCTGCCATCTTCTTGGTGGAAGCGCCAATGGGTGAAGGCAAAACCGAAGCAGCCTTTTACGCTCATCTGGAGTTGCAACGCCGCTTCGGGCATCGCGGCTTGTACGTGGCCTTACCCACCAAGGCGACTGGCAACGCGATGTTCAAACGAACGCTCAGTTTTCTTTGCAGCCAAAGCAAAGATCGACGACTCGACATGCAGCTACTGCATGGCGGCGTATTGCTGAACGACACATATCAGAACCTGAAACTATCCGGCATACATGATGCAAAGTCAGGGGGCGAAGTCCGAGCCGGTGAATGGTTCACTAATAAAAAACGGGCACTACTTTCGGAATACGGCGTAGGCACCGTGGATCAAGCCTTGCTGCCCGTTCTGCCTGTGCGGCATCACTTCGTACGGTTGTGGGGTCTGGCGAACCGGGTTGTGGTGTTCGACGAGATTCACGCCTACGACGCCTATACCGGCACACTTCTGGTTCATCTATTGCGTTGGCTACTGGCGCTCGGGTCGTCTGTAGTGCTCTTATCTGCCACCTTGCCGCCCTCTATTCGACGGAAGCTAGCGCAGGTAGTTGGTGCCACCTTGCCTGAACCCGAGGAGGCGTACCCGCGTCTTACGGTTTTCAGTACGGGCGACGCGGTGCGTCAAACGCATTTCGATGCTGACCACACGCGTCGTCTGACGGTACGAATGAAGCCGATCTCATCCGATTTGCCGAGCATGCGCTTTGCTCTTGAAGAGCATCTCGCCGCAGGCGGAATAGCGCTCGCGCTGGTCAACACAGTGCAGCGTGCGCAAGACCTGTATCGACTCTTCCCCGACGGCGAAGCTCTGGAGCGTGAAGGGCAACGCATCGGCAAGCGCCTACCCGACGGCACGGAAGTGTTGCTCTTCCACGCACGCTTCCCTGCTGATCGGCGACAAAAACGCGAGGAACACGCCTTGGAAGCTTTCGGTACCAGCCACCATCGGGCGGGTCGCAAAATTCTCATTGCCACGCAGGTGGCGGAGCAAAGCCTTGACCTCGATTTCGACCTAGTCGCAACCGACTTGGCACCCATCGATCTTGTTCTTCAGCGCGCCGGACGATTGTGGCGGCACGCGCGAGCGGGAAGACCCGTCGTCGAACCGACCCTGCTGGTGGCTGGCCTCGATGGGCACCAACCACTCTCGTTTGCAAAGCCACTCTGGTGGAGTGCGGTGTACCGTGACGATGTCCTTGTACGAACTTGGTGCCTGTTGCGATCAAAGGCGCAACTAGCGCTGCCTGACGACATCGACGTGCTTGTGCAGGCGGTGTACGAAGAGCAAGTCGATGTGCCTGAACCGTTGCAGGATCGCCTGCAGAAGTCCGTGATGGACGGTGACGGCAAAGCCATTGCCTACACCGGCCAAGCCAATCAAGCGATCATCGGTTTTCCCGACGATGCATCGTGGAACGATCCAGCGCGATTTGTGCTTTACGACGAAGACGAGCTTGGCGTTCATCGAACGCTGATGGCGCAGACCCGGCTCGGTGATGATTCGATCGTCGTGATCCCGTTGTGGACCGACGATAAATTCGACGCGACAAAGACACCAGACTTTTCGCAATCCAAACATTGGTTCCTGCGAGCCATGAGTCTCTCGCGCGAAGGGGTCGTCAAGAAACTCCAAAAGCAGGGGATACCGGAAGGCTGGAACAAATCTCCGCTGCTGCGCAACTGCTTTCCGCTAATACTAAACGCGAATGGCAGTTGGGCTGAAAATGCATCGGTGCGACTGGACGATCACTTGGGCTTGGTATACGAATCGAAGGAGGCCGAATGAGCCGGTTCAGTCTGATCGATGAAAAATGGATCCCCGTCCGCTACAACGATGGCAGTCGCGACGAACTGGGCATCCGCGACACCCTGCTGCGCGCGAAGGAAATTGCAGTGGTCGACGACCCCTCGCCGCTGGTGGTAGCTGCGTTGCACCGCCTTCTTCTCGCTGCTCTATATCGCGCATTGGAAGGGCCGACTGACATCGATCAGGCCAAAGCGTGGTTCAAATCAGGATGGCCGGACGAGAAGATTAGCGCCTATCTGGAGACGTGGAGGCCACGGTTTTGGCTGTTTGATGCGCAATATCCGTTCTTTCAAGTGCCGTCTTTCAAACCAAAAAAATGGAGAACTTGGGCTGCCCTTGCTGTTGAACACAATGCAGATACAGCCAAGGTTCTCTTTGACCATGTAAACGAAGAAGCATTTGGCAGCATTAGTCCTGCTTCAGCAGCACGCTGGCTAATCGCTACTCAAACGTTTGCGGTTTCAACAGGCAAAAGCGAAATTGCTCATACTGGAACAGCCCCGTCTGCGGGATCAATGATGGCAATTCCAATTGGCCAAAACCTGCAAGACACGTTGCTATTTTGTCTCGTTCCTCAGAACAGACTGACGATGCAAAGTGACACAGCGTTATGGGAAAGGACGCCAGAAACGATTGAATACCTCAAAACAAAAATTAGGGTGCACGACAAGGAAGCTGGGGAAGATAAAGCTCGGACAGTTGAGCGGGGTGCGACTGGGATTGTGGATTTGTATTTATGGCGAACTCGTTCGACGATTATTCGAGACACGTCCCGCGGCCTTGTCTCCGAGTTGGGCTTCGCGTCCGGCGTTGGATACAAGGAGTCTCTGGACTTCGACCCAATGCTTGGATACGTGATTAAGGAAATTACAGATAAGGAAACGAAGGCCAAGGTAAAGAGGAAATTCTCGCTACAGTTTTCTGAAAAAGGTACGTGGCGAGACTTTGATTCATTACTCCCGGACGCAGATCAGCTTGCTCCAAAGGTAGTAGAGCATGCGGTAACGCTAACAAGGCAAGTGCGCGACAGATTTCCTCGCGGTGTGATGGTTCTTGGTCAGAAGTATTTCCCTCCAAGACCCAATATCGCATTCTGGAGAAAGGAATACTTTGCTCTTCCTGAAGCAGTTTTAGGCGACCGCAGCATACGGACAGAAATCTCTGACATGCTTGTTGACGCAAAGAATTCCGCGACCAGTCTGGAGATCGCATGCGAATCTTTTGCAAAGGATTTGCTCGGGCATGGTGGAAGAAAAGTCGAGAAAGTGGATGTTGGAAATTTCGTGGCACAAATTGCTGCGCCGGCACGATATTGGTCTGAACTGGAAACAACGTTTCACAAAATCCTGCGCGAATACCACCTCGAACGCGATCCTGATGAGATTCGATGCCAATGGCTGCAAGCCGTGCGCGCCGCGTTGAGTCACGCATGGACGCAGCACAGCGCGTCGGTGTCCTCGGGCGATGCGTGGGCGATCCGCGCACTGGTCAAAGCCGAAAAACCTGTGAAAGATAAGCTGAAAGTACTAAAGGCCGAAATACTTAAATACGCACCGCAAAAGGAGACGGAATGAGCGGATTCATCGATTGGTTGGAAACACTGAACGGGCAGGACACTAGGGTCAGAGCCGTTCTGCGACGCAGCCTCGCCTTCAACCCCGGGCAGTTTGTGCAGGCATTTCCCTACGTGGAGCCGTTCGTGAAAAACGAGGGGAATTCATGGCGCAGGGATATGCACTATCTGGTCGCCAGCCTGTGGGCTGCACACTGGCGCGAAGGGCGTGTCGGCAAGCGTCTGACCATCGGTCAAGCCTGTGCAGCGCATCAGTTGCAAATTGACTCTGCAAGCACTGAGCGGCGCTTTATTAATTTGCTCGATTCAGACCGTGACCAGCTAGCCCACCGGCTGCGTCAAATGACGGCGCTGCTGAAGGAGCAGGACATCGATTTTGATGCTCTGCTCAAGGGTCTTCTCGCTTGGAACGACGATCAAAAGCCGACTCAGAATGCCTGGGCGCGCGAATTCTACTGAACCCTTAAGCACGACATCCACAACCTGCCTTCCACCAAAACGGAGACCGCCGAATGAAAACGCTGATTGAAATTCATGCCCTGCAAAACTTTGCACCGTCGAACTTGAACCGCGACGACACGGGTGCACCCAAAGATGCTTTTTTTGGCGGCACGCGCCGCGCACGGGTGTCTAGTCAGTGTTCAAAACGCGCCATGCGAGAATTCTTCAAGGAAAAAAAATGACGCGTTCTATGCCCGAAGAACAAAGCGCATCGTTGATGCGCTCAAAGAGCGGCTCCAACCCCATCTGGCAAATGCGAATGGGTTCTCAGACGAGAATCTCCTCAAAGCAATTGAGGCTGCGATTAACTGTATCGGTGTCGGCGACAAGAAAGTCAAAGTCGAGAAGGACAAAAAAACTGGCCAACTGAAAACGGACGTTCTCTTGTTTCTCAGCCCTTTAGAAATTGAATCGCTGGCAGTCGTCATTGAGGGATCATTTGATAGTCTCCTTAAAGTCAAAGTCCCGCCTGAAACAGCCAAGCTGGTTACAGATGCGATTGTCGGGAAAGAAAACAAATCTCGACTGACACTAGACATTGCGTTGTTCGGTCGCATGTTGGCTGTAATGCCCGAGAAGAATCAAAACGCCGCCTGCCAGGTTGCGCACGCTATCTCGACCCACGCCGTCGAACGCGAGTTTGATTTCTACACCGCCGTAGACGACCTCAAACCCGAGGACACCGCCGGGGCCGACATGATAGGCACAGTGGAATTCAATTCGGCTTGCTACTACCGCTACGCGGTGGTCGATTGGGAAAAGCTGGTCGAGAATTTGCAGGACGATACGGACTTGGCCGCCAAGGGCTTGCGTGCGTTTCTGCAAGGCTTCGTGGAAGCGGAGCCGACCGGAAAACAGAACAGCTTCGCCGCTCACAACCCAACTGAATTTGTTGCCATATCAGTCCGCCGCAATACTGCGCCGCGCAACCTTGCCAACGCTTTCGAGACCGCTATTCGCGTAAAGCGAGACGAATCGCTCACGCGCAAATCGGCTGAAGCACTGGCGACCAAGGCCAGCGAGTTGCAGGCTGCGTATGGTGGCGACGGCGAGACTTTGGTGCTCAATCTCGTCAAGGCCAATCTGGATGGATACGGAACGGCGCTGCCCTCTCTGCAAGAAATACTCGACCAGACCCTCGCAGCCATTAAGGGGTAACCGATGCCGACTTTGCTACTTCGCCTAACGGGGCCGATGCAGTCTTGGGGCACCACCAGCCGGTTCGATCAGCGCGACACCGGAAAAGAGCCGAGCAAGTCCGGCGTCATCGGGCTTTTGGCAGCCGCAGTGGGGATCGACCGCGAGAACTGGACGGACTTGGAGCCACTTACCCACCTGACGATGGGCGTCCGGCATGACCGGCCAGGCATGCCCAAACGGGACTACCAGACCGCCGGTTGCGCAGCATCGGACAGCATCATCAAAGCGGACGGAAAACAGGCCAAAGACGGTGGCGTGGTGTCAGATCGTTTTTACCTGGCCGATGCAAGCTTTCTCGTCGGGCTGGAATGTGCGGATCGCACGCTTTTGGAGCGCCTGCACGCCGCGCTGCGTAATCCTGTTTGGCCGTTGGCGCTGGGGCGAAAATCCTATGTGCCATCGGAATCGGTATGGATGCCCAACGGCGTGCAGGATGCGCCTTTGTTGGAAAGCTTGACGCGTTGGCCCTGGAGCGCTTCGCCGCGCAAAGGCGAAGAACCACCCGCAAAACTATTGGTCTCGCTCGAATCCAACGATGGTTCAGGCGCGCTCCGAATGGATCAGCTCTTGTCTTCGTTTGCCGAGCGGCGTTTCGGCTCGCGCTACGTGCGTTCGGAGTGGGCGGTGTTATCAGAGGAGGTCGCTGATGCTCCTGCATAGAATCCATCTGAATCGGCGTTGTCGCGAGGCCAGGCGCGATCTGGCCGACCCTTATCAACTTCATGCCACGCTGTGTCGTGCCTTTTGCACGCCAGAGCAGAAGTGCCGACCGGGCGAGTTTTTGTGGCGACTTGAGCCTGAAACCGACAGCGTGGAGTCACCTCGAATTCTCGTGCAAAGCCGATCCGCCGCAGACTGGTCGCGCATCGATATCGCCGGGTGGTTGGCACAAGCTGACCCTGCCATCGATTTGCCTGAGCGGCTCGCGCTTGATTCGCTAAACGTGGGCAAGCGTTTTCGTTTCAGGCTACGCGCCAACCCGTGTGTCACCCGAAATGGAAAACGCCTTGGTCTGTTGAAAGTGGAGGAGCAAGAGACTTGGATTAAACGCAAAAGCGAGCAGCATGGTTTCTCGCTGCCTCGATTGACGGCATTCGATTTTGCGGACACATCACTTGAGCGCCCGGACGTAAGAATTTCGCATGAGCAGATGCTGCGTGGAAACCAACATTCCGGCAACAGCATTCAGATTTATTCTGTTCTCTATGAAGGTCAGCTTTTAGTCACTGAACCGGAGCGCTTTAAGAAGGCGCTACTTGTTGGAATCGGTCACGGAAAGGCGATGGGGCTCGGACTATTGTCGGTGGCACCGCTACCCCGATGAATGGTGGCATCTCATCCGTCAACCCGTCAGGTTGTTAATCCGTGACACCTACGCTGCGCATCAAACGGGTTTCAATTCGTCAATCGCACTGATAAACTGCATCGCAATTGCAACGCAACAACACGAGGCGAAGTCATGAAAAACGCAACCTTACCCTCACTGCGCGTCGACGACGAACTGCGGTCTGCTGCTGAATCCGTTTTGCGGGATGGCGAAACCATTTCCAGTTTCGTTCTGGATGCGGTTCGTCTAAACATCACCCGTCGTGAAGCGCAGCGTGAATTCATTGCGCGTGGGCTGGCGGCGCGAGACGATGCGAAGCGCACCGGACAGTATGTCTCTGCGGCTGACATGCTTAAACGACTCGACCAGACCATCGCGAATGCGCGAGCGAAGCAGAAAATCAGCGCACGCGCACGATGAGCTATGAGGTTCGCTTTGCGCCCGCTGCAGCGGACGACCTGAATCGGCTGGTCGAATTTCTTGCGGAAAATGATGTGAACGCGTCGGCGCGAGCGAGATTGGCTATCGGTGAGGCGCTCAAATTATTGAGCCTCTTTCCGTTTAGTTGTCGCAAAGCGTCCGCAGAAAATCCGTTTCTGCGTGAAATGGTCATCACCTTTGGACGCGATGGGTACGTCGCACTGTTTGAGATCGAAGAGGCGACTGTGGTAACCGTGTTGTCGGTTCGTCATCAGCGCGAAGACGACTACCACTGAGCGAGAAGAAACATGGCCGAACCGCTACCACCGCTTAAACCGATTCCAATCAAGGAACGGTTGTCTATCCTCTACATCGAGTACGGTCGCCTTGATGTGCTGGACGGCGCATTTGTCGTGGTCGATAAGTCTGGCGTTCGTACGCATATTCCGGTCGGCGGCGTGGTGTGCCTCATGCTTGAGCCGGGCACGCGCGTGTCTCATGCGGCATGTGCGCTCGCTGCTCGGGTGGGCACGCTGCTAGTGTGGATTGGCGAAGCTGGGGTGCGGCTCTATTCGGCGGGTCAACCGGGCGGCGCGCGATCAGACAAACTCTTGTATCAGGCACGCCTTGCCCTAGATGACAATCTGCGACTGAAGGTCGTTCGCAAGATGTATGCGCTGCGATTTGGCGAAGAACCACCACAGCGCCGATCCGTCGAGCAGTTACGCGGAATCGAAGGTGTGCGTGTGCGGGAAACGTACAAGCGGCTGGCTGCGCAGCATGGAGTCGAGTGGAAGGGGCGCCACTACGACACCAGCGAATGGGACAAGGGAGATTTGCCCAACCGTTGCCTTTCAGCCGCGACATCGTGCCTTTACGGCGTGACCGAAGCGGCTGTACTCGCGGCGGGTTACGCGCCTGCCATTGGGTTCATTCACACCGGCAAGCCACTGTCTTTCGTGTACGACATTGCTGACGTTTATAAATTTGACACGGTAGTTCCGGTCGCCTTTCGCATTGCCGCACGCAAGCCCGGTAATCCAGAGCAACAAGTGCGCCTCGCCTGTCGCGATGCGTTTCGCGAAAGTCATCTGCTCGAACGCATCATTCCCGGCATCGAAGACGTGCTGGCCGCTGGCGAAATCGCTCCGCCAACGCAGTTTGAAGAACAAGTAGGTCCCGCAATTCCTAACCCCACAAACATCGGCGATGCTGGTCATCGTGCTTGAAAATGCGCCTCCGCGTTTACGCGGACGGCTGGCTATTTGGCTGCTTGAAATTCGCGCAGGTGTCTACGTTGGCAACTATTCCGCAAAGGTGCGAGACTACATTTGGAAGCAGGTGGAAGTGGGGCTTGAAGACGGCAACGCAGTCATGGCCTGGCGAGCGAACAATGAGGCCGGGTTTGACTTCGTAACTTTAGGCGCAAATCGCAGGATTCCCGTAGAGCTTGACGGCGCGAAATTGGTAAGCTTCCTGCCCGTCGCAAATGATCTTTAACAATTTGCTTGGACGTCCCTGAAAATGACGATGATGGCGGTAGATTTCCTCAGGTGCGATTACGCTTGGTAGATCAATAAGTTACAGGAAGTGTGTTCCCCGCACACGCGGGGATGAACCGTTTCGGCGCTCAATCGCGGTTCTGCGTTACATGTGTTCCCCGCACACGCGGGGATGAACCGCAGCCTGCCACCACTGCGCTGGCGAAAGACTCGTGTTCCCCGCACACGCGGGGATGAACCGCTGTTGCAGGCCGCTTGCCGAATTCTGCGGATGTGTTCCCCGCACACGCGGGGATGAACCGCCCTCATCGGTTTAACCGATGCCACGGTTAAAGTGTTCCCCGCACACGCGGGGATGAACCGCTTTACGGGACGGCATCAGAGTTTGCGATCAAGTGTTCCCCGCACACGCGGGGATGAACCGACTCCACGTTTTCCATTGACGGGCTCCGCAACCCTGTCGGGTCGCAGAGCCCGTCAATGGAAAACGTGGAGCGCTTCGCGCTCGTGGTTCTGTAGAGACCGGAACCGCCGCTGTCATCCGCTTTTCGTTTTTCGCCGCGTAGTTTTTTCGCCGTCGCGCGCAACGCGAGCCTTTTCGCCAATTCTTCGCAGCGCAACTGTGCCATCGACGAACACGGTTTCACCACGATCCATTGCGTCAATGCGGCGTGCAATTTCGGCTTCCCATGCGGGATGTAGAGGCGGTTGTGGTTCGATACTTCGGCTAAGCAACCCGATCATCTCTGCTCGCTCCTTGATGGATAACTTGAGCGCTTTATTGATCAGGTCAATGGTGATTGGGGACATTGGGTTTCCGCCTTGCATATGTTGGACGGTTAAGTGCCGAGTCACAACGTTACTTCACTCGCCTATTTTCGTTTACGCTCTTCTTGGTCGCACGCTCATCGCGAAACGACGTGCCTCGATTGCTATCGCAATCACGCTGAACTGCAGCGTAATATCGCACTCACACCTTGCTCAAACCCCTGATGACTGCTATTCACTTTCTGGTGACATCCAACCCTGACGGAGGGCACACCGCCCGCGCGATCAGCGTGGATATCTTCACCGACGCCGACGACATGCAGGCGCTGCGCTTACAAGTGCGTGACGCCGTCAATTGTCACTACGAGAACGGCGGCGCACCCACTGAAATTGTGCTGCTCGACGCGACGGCGGATTGAAATTCGCGGAAGCGTCGCCGCCACGACGGTAGTGGCGCTCGGCACGTGACGCGACGAACGCTTTGCCCACATGTTTGGCCTTGGTGATCTTTGTGCCGCAGTCGAGGTGGCGGCGTGACCGACGATGGGACATCGCTAAGATGAACATCGTGAGTCCCGTGCTGGGGCGCGGGATTTGCGGTGATGTCGGAATCACCGCTTGAGCAAATTTGGAACTCACAGCTTTATCACAGAACGCCCATCTAATAGGGGCTGATGACGATAACTTGCTTAAGTCGACTTTTGATTAAATTGCCAGCTTCGCTGGGATAACTGGGCGTTGCAGCAAAAAGCTATAGCGATCAATATGCGATGAATTGCCTCTCGCGACGCGCCAATAAAACGACCCTCAAGGCGGATTGCCCGGCAACATATCCACGCCGTCGGTCAAACGGGCACCCAACGCGTTGGGCGTCAGATCAAGCAGTCGCTCAACACGCGAAAACACTTCAGCGCGCGAGCATGGTTTGCGCATGAAATCGTCGGCACCGATGCGGCGAACGTAGTATTCCTCGGTCGCGGCCTCGTTGCCGCTCATCACGATCACAGGCACCTTGCCCACGTACTGTGATCGGCGAATGCGGCGTAGTACATCAAAACCGTTGCTGCCCGGCAGCATGATGTCAAGAAAGATCAGGTTGGGCTTGTTTTTTTGCAACATTTCGAGGCCGGACTCGCCGTCAAGCGCTTCAAGCACGGTGAACTGGTTGTCGCGCAACATGCGACCAAGCGCGGCGACCATCGTCTTTGAATCGTCGATGATCAACACCGAAGCACCAGCGTGGACGCGACCGCGCGGGCGAAGGCGACGCTCGACCGGCTTATCGCTGCCGACCACGGGTTCGGCGGCGAGGAAACGTTTCCTGAAATAGTCAACGAATGGCACAGGTTTGCTCCGCAGATTGACGGGTTAATGATTTGCGACAGTTGAAGCGCGTCACGCACCGCGCGACAGCTACTGTGCAACGCTCAAGCTGTCATGTGAAACACACAAAGCTTGTTGCCATCAAGATCACGAAAGTACCCGGCATAAAACGAGTCGCTGCGAGCGCCCGCGGGGCCCTCGTCAGCGCAACCCAGCGCAATTGCTTTGGCGTAAATGCGATCAACGCCCTGCTTCGATTTGACTGAAATCGCCGCCATGTTGCCATTGCCGGGCGTTGCCGACTGACCATTGAACGGCTTCATCACGGCGAGCGCCGCACCGCGTCGCGTGCTCCAGCATACGCCCTCCTCCGACGCCCAGGCCCGCTGCGCGCCGATCTCCGCCAACAACGCGTCATAGAAGGCCGTGGCGCGCGGCAAATCGTTGCTGCCAATGGTGATGTAACCAAGCATGTGAGGCTCCTGAAATCAATACGGGATGTGGCGCTGCTGGCTTCGTTTTCGTCGCGCCGGGGAGGGGGCTGGAACAGGGATAATAACGCGGTGATACCGAACGATTTTATTGCCCAATTACTTTCCCGCGTAGACGTGGTCGAGGTGATTGATCGTCTGGTGCCGCTCAAAAAAGCGGGGCAGAACTATCAGGCTTGCTGCCCGTTTCACAAAGAAAAATCGCCGTCGTTTTCAGTCAGCCCGACCAAGCAGTTCTACCACTGCTTCGGCTGCGGCGCGCACGGCTCTGCCATCACGTTTTTGATGGAGTACGCGGGCAAGAGCTTCCCCGACGCGGTGGAGGAATTGGCGCAGGGCATCGGCCTGACCGTGCCCAACGACAACACGCGACAGGCCGACCCGCGGGCCGGTGGATTGTTCGACGTGATGATCACGGCGGCGGGGTATTACAAGCAACAACTCAAATCATCCGCCATCGCGATTGAATATTTCAAGAAGCGTGGCGTCAGTGGTGACGTGGCGCGGCGCTTTCATTTGGGCTGGGCACCCGCAGGCTGGCAGCCGCTGGCTGAGGCCTTCGACGACTACGGTGATAACCAGTTGCTGGAGACTGCGGGACTGATCGCCACCGGCGACGGCGGCAAGCGCTACGACCGTTTTCGTGAACGCGTGATGTTCCCGATTTTGAACCAGCAAGGCGCGGTGATTGGCTTTGGCGGACGCATTCTCGGCAGCAAGGATGACGCGACAAGCGGCAGCAAGGAGGGCGCGGGCCCCAAGTATTTGAACTCGCCCGAAACCCCGATTTTTAGCAAGGGCCGCGAGCTGTACGGCCTGTTTCAGGCGCAAGCGGCGATCCGAAAAGTCAATCGCGTACTGGTCGTTGAAGGTTACATGGACGTGGTGGCACTCGCGCAGTACGGCGTTGAATACGTCGTGGCCACGCTCGGCACCGCGACCACCGAGGCGCATACGCAGCGCCTGTTGCGGCTGGCTGATGAGGTGGTGTTCAGTTTCGACGGCGACGCTGCCGGTCAGCGTGCGGCATGGCGGGCGCTTGAAAACGCGTTGCCCGCGTTGCGCGATGGCAAGCAGGTGCGCTTTCTGTTCCTCCCGACCGAGCATGATCCGGACAGCTACGTGCGCGAGTTTGGGCAGGCTGCGTTTGAAGAGATGGTGGTTAATGCGTTACCGTTGTCGGAATATTGGATACGCGAGTTGAACGTGCGTCACGCGGGTGACAGCGCCGAGGCCAAGGCGGGGCGGGCCGCAGCCGCGCGCTTGCACCTGGAGCTGGTGAGTGCGCCGATGATGCGTGAGGTGCTGGCGAAGGTATTGGAGGGCGATGTGAACATCGCAGCTCACACGTTGTTACCAGCTATCAAAGCGAAGCCGCAGGTGGCGCAGAAAGCGCTTGATGAGGACAGCCCGCGCACTCGCTACGTTGCCCGCCGTCCACCGATACCACGCACCGATCCGGCGACGCAGCGGGTGCTCGCCTGCGCGCGGCGCATCCTGGGTCGCCCAAAGTTGGCGATGTATCTGGTCGACATGCGATGCCCTGACGCCAACAACGCACCGCAGGTGTTGCGGCTGTTGCAGGCGGTGGTTGACGTGGCGATTGCCTTCCCCGATGAGCCGAACGTGGGCGCGTTGCTGGAGCAGTTTCGTGAAACAGAATTTGCCAGCGAAGTGTCGCGGCTAATCACTCACGCCGACGCTGAAATCGACGATGGGATGAGTGATGAAGAGGCGGAAGCGGAACTGCGGCAACTGCGTGCGCAGCTCGAAAACGGCAGCCTGTTCCCGAGCATCCGCACCACTGCGATGCCGGAGCATTTGATGAACGTGGGCATTCTCGCGCTGGGCACGCGGCGACCGGCTGCCACCGCCGAGCAGGAGGCGGGGGCAGAACTGCGCTCAGCACCGCCTCCCCGTGTCTACACGCGACCAACTATGGCGGGTGTTGGGGCTGTCGTTGCGGCTGCGCTGCCTGTTGTGCCTCCTGCGACAAAGACTGTCGCGCCGCCAGAAAATGCGCCGCCGCCATCGCCGTCGTCTAATAATCACGAGAACCGTGATAGCGACCATCATGACGGATTCGACGAAGCTAATCTCGCCGCCGCCGATGAAGACGACATCCCCTTCGATTTCGAAGGCGGCAAACCCTCGGGATCACAGGATCATCACGATGCGCCGTTTTAGGAAAACGCTGCATATGTCGTCTCGCCGGCGTAGGCCGGGGCCCACGAACTTTGCAACTCGTTGCGTTTAAACGGCACATGGATTCTGGCCTACGCCGGGAAGACGAAGCTATTGACTTATTCAACGTTTCCTTAACTATCAACCTACGAAACATGCCTTCTCCTCTAGTCTCCACAGCCGAACTCGCCGCAATAGTCAACGATCCCAATCTGGTGATTGTCGACACTCGACACGACCTGATGAATCCTTCGATTGGTCGCGACGCTTACGCCACGGCTCACATTCCGGGCGCGATTTACCTGTCCATTGACGAGGATTTATCTGGCGCGAAAACTGGAAAAAATGGCCGTCATCCATTGCCAGAGCCGGAAGCGTTCGCAGCAACGCTGGGCGCGAAAGGCATCAGCAATCAAAGCATGGTCGTGGTCTACGATCAGGGCAGCGCGATGTTTGTGGGGCGGCTTTGGTGGATGTTGCGCTGGTTGGGGCACGACAATGTGTTTGTGCTCGACGGTGGTATTGCGCAATGGCAGAAAGAAGGTCGTGCCGTGGAAACCACGCTCAACACGCGGACCGCGACGACGTTCGAAGCAGCGCCCCGCGATCACATGCGACTGACTGTGGCGCAAACCGCCGTGACCATCAGCGACCCCACGCGGCGCATTCTCGACGCGCGCGCCGCAGAGCGCTATCGCGGCGAAGTGGAACCGGCTGACCCGGTCGCAGGGCATATTCCGGGCGCGTTCAATCGCGCGTTCCCCAACAATTTGCGCGACGGCGTATTCAAACCCGCTGACGAATTGAAACGCGAGTTTGAAGCCATCCTTGCAGGCCGCGCGCCCGGGCAATTGATTCACCAGTGCGGCAGCGGCGTGTCGGCTCTGGCCAACATGATTGCGATGGAGCACGCGGGCTTAAGCGGCAGCGTGCTGTATGCAGGCAGCTGGAGCGAGTGGTGCAGCGATGACTCGCGCCCGATAGCGAAGGGCTAGGCAACCGCACTGTAGGAGTGGCTCTGCCGCGACCCCACAACGCATAGCCACGCGCTGCGGTGGAACTGATCGCACAGGTACAAAAACGCGACCGGCGCTACCAAGCCTTGTAATTTTTCCATGCGCACATACCCTGACGTATCAACCCGAGTCGACACTCCCGCCGCGTGCAGCGCATACAAATGAACACGTGAAGTCGCACCCCCACGCGCATCTTGATCAGTGGCGCCCGATCCTGTCTGGCTGAGATTAGCGAGGCAACTTCGCGGCAGGTGCGCCAAGGTTTCTTCATCGCGTTCTCCAGTGAAATCAGGGTACGCATCGGACTTCTTCACAAGAAAGACGACCAGTGTTAGTCACCGCAAATCAGTGGAAATGCGAAGGTGTATGGTCTGCTGGGCAACTTCGAATTTCCTTGCTTTCTCTGGAGTTTTATGAAGTGGCCAAGTCTTGAGCGCTCGCACCGACCGTCGATTGTGCGCTGCACCGCAAGATTTACCCAAACGCACGCTGCTCCGTTGTAAGGAACTGTACGCCTGGACGACTCAAGATCACAAGCGATTGCTTGTTTCGACAGATGGTCGCTTCGTTCAGATCAGTGCTGACGAACGCCGAATTCGAATATCCCTTTAATTCAAGGAGTTACACATGAGATCAGTAAAAACTGCTTTGCTGGCGTTGTCAATGATCGGTGCGATGGGTACGGCCACCAATGCGATCGCTGACGGCGGATGGAGCGAGAGCGATGCTGGATCGCGCTACTTCACGCAGCTGCGTCCGATGGTCGCCAAAATGAATGCTGCCGACAAGAAAAAAACGATGGACATGGAAATGGCCATCATGAAAATGGAGGGTGCGCATCAAATGGCGATGACCAAAGCCACGATGGAACACAGAATGGCGATCATGAAAATGCGTCAAGAATACGAAGATCTCATCTACAGCAAAGGCGGCTTCTAGCCAACGTAGCGGGGCGCGGCGCGCGGGGCTGGTGTGTCGCGCCTACCTCCTCGCGTCAGGGTACACCGGGTGCCAGCGCCCCAGCGATGCAACTCGTCACGCTCGGTTCGCCGCACTGCGGGAGCCTGTCTGCAGGGTGTCTGCCCGCCACCCACCTGCGGCAAATGCGCCCCGGATCGGGCTGGCTGCGGCAACTATCTGCGACCTGCCCGGTCGCAGCGGTATCGGTGTACAGCGCTCACGCCAATCTGGTAGTGCCCTATAAGCAGGTTCGGTCCGAGGCGCTATTAGCAGACGAGTGACGCGGCATTGGACACTTGAGTCTAGTGTTTGATCGGCATATTTTCTCGAGGGTAGAGCGCTGGCTTCGCCTATAGCTCGCTGAGCGAGGGAACGCCTTCAAAGGAAGCGATCAAACCGCCGCCTCGAAAACGACGCGTTGCCGGTCAAGCGCCGCGTTCGGCTCCATTCTGTTGAGGCGCGCATCAATCGGGGAACGCATAGCCCCCATGAGCTCGCCACCCGTGGCGACTATCCGCACCATGACTGCCTGCCGCATCATGTCTTGATCGTCGCGACCGGCATACAGCGGCGGAAGCGAGCTGCCGCCTGAAAGCAGCAATTCGCCCATTAGCAAAACGATGCAGAACGCTCGGTAACGAACGATGTTTAGCGCGAACAATAAGTACCTTTTTCGACGACCGCGAAATGCAGCTTAGTCATCATTCTTGTAGGTCAAGAAAACGACGGTTTCCTTACTTGACGAAGTTAACGGTCATTGCCACATCGATTTCCCAACTGGCTGATGTGCGCCGAACGGTGCCGATTTGCCAGAAACGTTCGTGCGCGACATCGCCAGGAGCTAATAGGTTTTTGTTGTAATGACTGACGGGCATGGGATAAAGCTAGATTAATCATAAAGTCGACTGTTGCGGATTTCCTCTTGGGGTGCATACAGAAATGGTGGTCTCGCAGAAAGCCATTAGCAAGTGGCGCACTTGAAACATGCGTCAACCGCTAGCCGATATGGCACGTTTTTGCCGCAGACCTGTCCAAAAAACACCCCGCGCATCGTGCGCAGCATTTTTTTTAGGAGCGTTCCCTCATGAAGCAAATTTTTGCCGCCTCGCTCGCCGCCCTCTCGGTAGGTGCAGCCATGGCCCAGAGTTACAGCGACACTGCGCAGGTGCTGTCCGCGCAGCCGATTTATGAGCGCAACAGCGTGCCCCGTCAGGAATGCACTAACGAAACGGTCACTACGGATCGCGTCGTGCCTTCACAGGGTTCGGGCTATGTGTCTGCGGGGTATCAGCAACCCGCACCGCCCTCCGAGCGCACGATTGGAGCTGGCACTGTGATCGGTGCCATCATCGGCGGCGTGGTCGGTCACCAGTTTGGTCGCTCCTCGGGCGGTCGTGACGTCGGCACGGGCGTTGGCGTGGTGGCCGGTGGCCTGATCGGCAATCAAATCGAAAACAGCCCGCCCGCGAATGCAGGACAAGCTTACGTACAGGGCGGCCCGGCGCGTGTCGACTACATCCCTGAAACCCGCAACGTGCAACGCTGCCAGACCGTTTATGACAACCGCGACGAAGTGACAGGCTACAACGTGGCTTACCGATATCAGGGCCGCGACTACACGACCCGCATGGCCTACGATCCCGGTTCATCCATGCGTGTACAGGTGAACTTGACGCCGGACATTGCGCCGCGTCGCTAATCTGACCCGATCCTGAACAACAAAGAAGCGCCGACGATAGCTTCACCCGGTCAAAGCTCGCACCTCCTCCCCTTGTGTGCGGGCAATCGTTGCGTTGCGCCGGGGTTCCCCCGCTTTGGCGCGTACGCACCCGGCCTGACTGCTGACAGTGGCGACAGCACAACCTGACGAGCAAGGGTCTCCCCTCCCAACGCTCCGACTCTGACCGCATCAAAGTGCGCGACGGCTGCCCTCCCCGGCGGCCGTTTTTATTTATGACCCGTAGAATCAATGCAGCCCTTTTTTAGCTTTTTCCCTCACTCGCACTGGAGCACATCATGATTCGTCGTTATGGCGTTGGTAAACGTCTCTCTGAAATGGTCACCTACCACGGCTTTTTGTATCTCGCCGGTCAGGTCGCGTCTGACCCGACAGCCGACGTGAAGGGTCAAACCGAGCAAATCCTCAAGCAGATCGATGATCTGCTCGAAGACGGCGGTGCCACTAAAAAGAGCATTCTCACAGCCACCATTTATCTCGCCGACATCAGCACGTTTGCGCAGATGAACGAAGCATGGGATGCATGGGTGCCCGAAGGCATGCCACCCGCGCGCGCTACGGTTGAGGCGAAGCTCGCTAAACCGGAATACAAAGTCGAAATTATGGTCACCGCCTGCAACGGCATGAGCCAGCACACCGTCGCAGCCCCGAAGCCGCAAGTGGCGCATGGTGACCATGGTCACGACCATGATCATGGCGATCACAAACACTAACGTCACTTTAACCGAGAGGTAATCAGGATCCCGATGCTCGACCCAATCAGAACTCAATCCAACATTGCACACGGCAACACAACTGCGGCACACATTCGCGAGGCCGAAGGTCTGCGAGCAATGCGTGTGTCGCGAGCAACGTTCGATGAGGTGATGTTTCAAACCTACGTGCCCGCACAATTTGTGCCGGTGCGAGCGGCGGGGTCGCGCATTTGGGATACGGACGGCAAGGACTACGTCGACCTCGCGGGCGGCGTGGCCGTGCTCTCGCTCGGGCATTGCCATCCGGCGCTGAACGCCGCGCTCAAAGCGCAGGCTGATCGCATGTGGCACATCAGCAATTACATGGTTAACGAGCCCGCGATGCGCTTCGCCAAGAAGCTCACGCAGGCCACGTTTGCCGACCGCGTGTTCCTGTGCAATAGCGGCACCGAAGCCAACGAAGGTGCGCTCAAGACGGCGCGCAAATTCGCGAGCACCACGTACGGTGAGCAGAAGCACCGCATCATCTCGACCACCAACTCGTTCCACGGCCGCACGTGGCTTGCCGTGTCCACCGGTGGTAGCGCCAAGTACACCAAGGGCATGGGCCCAGTGCCTGCGGGCATCACGCATGTGCCGTACAACGATGTCGACGCTTTGCGCGCCGTGATGGACGACGACGTCGCCTGCATCATTCTTGAACCGATGCAGGGCGAAGGCGGCATGTTCCCCGGCACGCCGGCGTTTTTAGGTGCGGCGCGCGAGCTGTGCGACAAGCACAACGCGCTCTTGATCTTCGACGAAATTCAAAGCGGCGTGGGCCGCACCGGCGCGCTCTACAGCTACATGCAAAAAGGCGTGACGCCGGACATTTTGACCAGCGCCAAAGGCATCGGCGGCGGCTTCCCGATTGGCTGTTTCATCACGACTGAAGCCATCGCAGCTGTCATGCAACCCGGCACCCACGGCACGACGTACGGCGGCAACCCACTCGGCTCGGCAGTAGCCGAAACCGTGCTCGATATCGTCAACAACGAAGTGTTCCTAAAGCGCGTACTGGTTGCCGAACAACGCCTGCGCGACGGGTTCAAAGCCATCAACAAAAAGCACAATGTGTTTTCTGATGTGCGTGGAGAAGGCTTGTGGTTAGGCTGTGAGCTAGTCGAAAAATACGACAACCGAGCAGGCGAATTCATGAAGTCCGGCCATCGCAACGGCGTCGTGTTTTTGACGGCCGGGAACAACAATATTTTGCGCTTTGCACCGGCGTTGAATATTACGGATGCGGATATTGACGACGGTTTAGCGCGGACAGAACGCGCGATTGCGGAGATCGTAAACGGCTGATCGTCTGGCCCCCTCTCCCGCAAGCGGGAGAGGGTTGGGATGAGGGTGGTTGGTGGAATTAAGTGACATCCACGGATCAAGTGACTGAATGACATTCGGGAGCCAATCTCTTAGCGCAGCGGCAATATAACGGCTGCGTTCGCCTGACCAACTAATGAAGACCTTCATGCCGCACGACCTCTTTACTGATTCAATTTCGCTGCGGGACAAACACACCGCTTAGCGAGAATTCATATCGTACACACTAATCCATCCAAAATGGGCGCGAGATGTTGGCCGGAGGCTCGTGTAAATCCCCGTCGCGAAGCGATCAAGCATCGGTTCGACCGCCCCTTCAGCCCGCGCCGAGGAGCGGAGCAACGGGCAGTCGTAGACGTATCGTCGGCACACACTGTGCGTAGCGTCAGCGAAGCTTTCGTGTGCCGTTAACACGTCCCGCCCGTTGCGAGCACCGGAGTAAACAGCGCGGTGCAGGGGCAAGCGTTTTTGGTTACTTTTGCCGCGATTGGCAAAAGTGACTGGCCCCGCGCGGCCATAGAGCGCGCTGGTGGCAAACGAATCACATCATCCCATCAGACCCTTCGCTTCGCTCAGGGCGAACGGCGGGTTACGAGCCACCCTAACCCTCTCCCGCTTGCGGGAGAGGGTACTTGGCGGCTACTACGTCGCCCTCGGCACCCGCCCCATCAAATAAAACTCATTATTCGGCCGCATGCTGCTCATGTTGGCGAGGCGGTTGCTCATGCCGAAGAAGGCGGTGATTGAGCCGATGTCCCAGATGTCGTCTTCGGTGAATTCGTGCTCGCGTAGCGCTGCGAAATCCGGCTCGTCAATTTCGTTGGAATGCAGGCAAACCTTGAGCGCGAAATCAAGCATGGCGCGCTGCTTGGGGGTGATCTCGGCCTTGCGATGATTGATCGCGACCTGATCGGCGATGCGTGGGTTCTTCGTGTACACGCGCAGGATTGCACCGTGCGCGACGACGCAGTACACGCAATCGTTGGCGCTACTCGTGGTAACCACAATCATCTCGCGCTCGGCCTTGTTGAGAGCGGGTGTTTCTTTGAGCATCAGCGCGTCGTGATACGCGAAGAAAGCGCGGCATTCGTCGGGCCTGTGCGCGAGCGTCAGGAAGACGTTCGGGATGAAGCCGACCTTCTCCTGCACACCCAGCATGCGCGTGCGCAGGTCTTCCGGGATGTCGGCGAGTTCGGGGACGGCGAAACGGGAGATGGGGTTCATAGTTTTCCGATTGTCACAATTTTCTTCGTCATCCCGTGCCACAATTTTTCTCGTCATCCCGGCGAAGGCCGGGATCCACGCGCCGCAATGACTTTGGTCAAGCGCACGATAGGCCCCGGCCTTCGCTAGGGTGACGAATACTTACGTTACTTCACTGGCGGAACGTATCCACTGGCCGTCTCTCCGCCGCCCGAGAAAAAATATTTATCCATCTGCTCGGCCAAGTATTTACGCGCTTTTGGATCGGCTAAACCGAGCCGGTTTTCGTTGATCAGCATCGTTTGATGTTTGAGCCAGCCGGCCCAGGCTTCCTTGCTGACGTTATCGTAAATCTTCTTGCCGAGTTCGCCGGGGTACGGCGCGAAATCGAGGCCGTCGGCCTCGCGGCCGAGTTTGATGCATTGAACTGTGCGTGCCATTTGTAACTCCGTTAGGTGTGGGTGGAGCGACTTTTGCCGCCCTCACCCTAACCCTATCCCGCGCGCGGGAGAGGGGATTTAAATTTGCTTTACGTAAACCTGAGACGCTCGCTCAAAGTTATAAAGCGCCTGTTTTTTCTCGGGCAAATCCGTAAACTTTGCTGGCGAAAAACCGCGTTCGGTGAACCATTGCGCGGTGCGCGTAGTGAGCACGAACAGCGTGTTGATACCTTGCGATTTCGCTTCGTTTTCGATGGCTTTCATCAATCGTTCGCCGTAGCCTTCGCGACGATAATCCGGGCTCACTGCGAGGCACGCAAGCTCGGCTTTGTTCGCCTCTGGAAACGGATACAGCGCTGCGCAGCCGATGATTTGACCGTCGTGCTCGGCCAGAAAAAAACGTTCCACTTCGCGCTCAATGAGCGAGCGCGGACGCGCTACCAACACGCCTTGGCGCTCCAGCGGTTCGATGATGGAGAGCAGCGCGCCGACGTCGTTGATGGTGGCCGGTCGCAGGTTGTCGAGGCTGTCGACCGAGATCATGGTGCCAACGCCGTCGCGAGTAAACAGCTCCTGCAAAATCGCGCCGTCGAGCTTGCGGCCAATCAGATGCGCACGACCCACGCCCTTCTGGCAGGCGCGCACGGCGGCAGGCAAAAAATATTGCACGTCGGAGGCCTGCGCAGCCTTGCTAGAGATGGCCGATGCGTCTCGTGTGTAGAGTGTGGAGATGACCGCACCGGTAGCGTCCATCACGCCGGGCGTATCGAGCAAAAAGATGAGCTTGGATGCCTTGAGGGCAATGGCTGTTTGCGTGGCGACCTCTTCCACGGTCAGGTTGAATGTGTCGCCAGAGGTCGAGTAGCCGAGGGTGGACATCAACACTATGTCACCATCTTTCAGGCAATCGTTGATCGCCAGCGCGTCGATGCGGCGCACTTCACCGCTGTATTTCATGTCCACGCCGTCGACCACGCCGATCGGCTTGGCCACCACGAAATTGCCTCCGGTGACGCGGTTGTGAATCGGCGTCACTGCCGCTGTGCGCGGGGCCATGGAAAGCGCGGCCTCAATGCGTGCGCGCGCACGGGCACTGGCACCGATGACGCTGCCCAGCTGCGACTCGTCGGTGACGCGGATGCCCTTGTGATAGCGACTCTCCATGCCGCGCTGCGCGAGCAGCTTTTCCACCTGCGGGCGTGCGCCATGCACCAGCACCAGGCGAATGCCAAGGCTTGCAAGCAAATTAAGGTCGGCTATGAAATTGGGAAACGTGTCGTCGGCGACGACCTCGCCGCCGAAGCACACAACGAACGTTTTTCCGCGAAACGCGTGGATATACGGTGCCGAGCCCCGAAATGACGGCACAAAAGCAGAAAGCTCGGTGTTGGGCGGGGCAGCCACGGGATTGCCATGGCGCGGCACTTCGAGGGAGACAATATCGGGTGGCATGGCCGCAATTCTATCGGCGGCGATGAACGTGCGACTCACGCGCCGTAGGAGCGGCCTTGGCCGCAATTCTCGTGTGGATTGGGAATCGCGGGCAAAGCCGCTCCTACAGAAAATATTGTCGCGACACGCTACATTAATCTCCATGCTGCGCTTCCTGATTCGTCTGCTGCAACTCCCGCTTGCCCTCCTCGTGTTGTTCTACGACTGGGGCTGGGAGACGCTGTCACACGTTTTTGACTGGTTAGCCAGACGTCCACTTTGGCGAGCACTGGAGAATGCGATCCGGAGACTCCCGCCGTGGGCTGCGTTGCTGGTGTTTCTGGTGCCGACGGCACTACTGTTCCCGATCAAGCTTGCAGCACTGTGGCTGATTGCGCAGGGGCAACATGTGGTGGGTGTGATGGTCATAGTGGCGGCCAAATTGCTGGGCACCGCAGTCGTGGCCCGGCTGTTCAGCCTGACCCAGCCAGCACTGATGAAGCTGGGCTGGTTTGCAAGTTTTTATCACTGGTTCATTCCGTGGAAAGATCTGTGGCTGGACGCAATCCGCGCCAGTTGGCCGTGGCGCGTCGGTCGCGTCATCAAGCGCCGGGTGAAACGAGCGGCGGTTGCCGCGTATAACAAATTATTTCGACGCATATGATCGCTGTTGACCTGTAGGAGCGGCTCCGCCGCGACTTACATCGCTGGCACGCGGTCGGGGCAGAGCCCCTCCTACAATAACCCATGTCATCCAAGCTACTCGCGAATTTAAACGAACCGCAACGCACTGCGGTCACGCTCCCCCACACCTGCGCCTTGATCCTCGCCGGTGCCGGCTCGGGCAAAACGCGGGTGCTCACGACGCGCATTGCGTGGTTGCTTTCGACGGGGCAAGTGAGCCCGTCCGGCGTGCTCGCCGTGACCTTCACCAACAAAGCCGCCAAGGAAATGCTGACGCGACTCTCCTCGATGGTGCAGGTGAATGTGCGCACCATGTGGATGGGCACCTTTCACGGGCTGTGCAACCGCTTTTTGCGCCTGCACTGGCGCGAGGCTGGCCTGCCGCAGACGTTCACCATCATGGACACGCAGGAGCAGTTGTCACTGATCAAGCGCATCTTGAAACAAAACAATATCGACGACGAAAAATTTCCGCCAAAACAGTTGTCGTGGTTTATCTCCAGCGCCAAAGAAGAAGGCTTGCGTCCGAACAACGTGGAGGCGTATGACGAGTACACGCGCAAACAAGTTGAGCTGTATCAACTGTACGAGGCGACGTGTCAGCGCGAAGGGGTGGTTGACTTTGCCGAGCTGATGCTGCGCTGCTATGAAGTGCTGAGCAAATTCGAGGCACTGCGCGAGCACTACAACGCGCGTTTCCGCTACATTCTGGTCGACGAATTTCAGGATACCAACACGCTGCAGTACAAGTGGTTGCGGCTGTTGGCGGGACCGAATACAGCCGTTTTGGCGGTCGGTGACGACGATCAATCGATCTACGGATTTCGCGGCGCAAAGGTTGCAAACATGCAGCGCTTCGAGCATGATTTCGCGCCAGCGAAAATCATCAAGCTTGAACAAAATTATCGAAGCCAGGGCCACATTCTCGATGCCGCTAACGCGCTAATCCGCAACAACAACGGGCGGTTGGGCAAAGAGCTGTGGACCGATCAGGGCCATGGCGAGCCGATCCGCGTGTTTCAGGGTTACAGCGACGGCGAAGAAGCGTCGTTCGTGCTCGACAGCGTGAAGGCGGCGATGAACGACGGCGTGCCGCTCGATGACATCGCGATTTTGTATCGCTCGAATGCGCAGTCGCGTGTGTTTGAGCACGGCCTGTTCAACGCGGGCATTGCGTATCGTGTGTACGGCGGCTTGCGCTTTTTTGAGCGCGCCGAGGTCAAGCATGCGATGGCGTATTTGCGGCTGATCAACAACCCGGAGGACGACAACGCGTTGCTGCGTGTGGTGAATTTTCCGCCGCGTGGCATCGGTGCCAAATCCATTGAGAACTTGCAGCAAGTCGCGACCGCAACTGGCGTGACGTTGTGGCAGGCCGCGTGTGCGGGTGGCGCGGGGAGTCGTGCCCACGTGGCGATGGCGCAGTTCATCGGCTTGATCGAAGGCATGCGCATTGCAACCAAAGGTTTGGCGCTGCCAGAAATCGTTCGACACCTGCTCGACGCAAGCACGTTAAAGGCACTCTACGCCGCTGACAAGGACGGGCAGGATCGCGTTGAAAATCTGGAAGAATTGATCAGCGCCGCAGACAATTTTTTGCGCGAAACCGGTGGCGTGGTTCACGTTGAAAATTTTGACGGGACGATTTCCGAGAGCGAGGACCCGGTGAGCGCGTTCCTGGCGCATGCGTCGCTCGAAGCGGGCGACACGCAGGCCGCAGAAGGCCGCGCAGCGTTACAGATGATGACGGTTCACTCCTCGAAAGGCCTTGAATTCGACTACGTTTTCATCACCGGGCTTGAGGAAGGGCTGTTCCCGCATGACAACTCGTTGAATGATGATGGCGGGCTGGAAGAAGAGCGTCGCCTGATGTACGTCGCGATCACGCGGGCGCGCAAGCGGCTGCATTTCAGCTACGCGCAGATGCGAATGTTGCACGGGCAAACGCGCTACAACGTGCCGTCGCGGTTTCTCGATGAAGTGCCTGCCGAATTGCTGAAGTGGCTGTCGGCCAAACCGAGGAATCTGCTCGCGATGGAGCCGCATGCGCCGTTGTCGGGCGAATATTCAGACCGCAATTTGTCTTCGTTTGCAGCCTCCATTGGCAGCGCAACGCGCATCGATTCCGGCTTCCGGATTGGCCAGCAAGTCTCACACGCGAAGTTCGGTCACGGCGTGATCATCAACGCTGACGGCAGCGGAAAAAACGTACAGGTCGAGGTGAATTTCGTCGATCACGGCATCAAGCGGCTGGCACTTGAATACGCGAAATTAACGGCGATGTAGGGTGGACGTCGAAGCGACTGCACCCTGTGCCACCCGCCGTAACCCATTTCAAGTGGCGGCTCACGATTTTTTGTACAGCATTTAGCTGAAAGGGTTGTTTGATATGGGCATAGCGCCTATTTATGCCACTAATCGACTATTAGCCAAAATCGCGCTTCTGCCCAGATTAAATGGGCATCTATCCATAAAGCTGTTGCTAAAGATATTGCCCGAAAAGCAAATTTTCGCGACGCCACGAGCGCGCAAAATTACAGCGAAACTCCCGACGGATCGACGCGTTCTTCGCGATGAAACACACGGCGATAGCTGACGTAATCGCTGATCATAAGCACCGCTGTAAGCGGCACCGCCATGACCATCATCAACATCAGCGCTGCGCTTTTGAACAGATATAAAACCGGTGCAGCGATAGCGACCACGGCGAGCAACAATAAAAATATTGCCAGACCGTAGGCGCTCATCGCGAGCCAGTTGCTGAAGCAGGCGCGGGCTGAGGTCATCAGTGCCTGACCGAAGGTTGCGTCCGAAAAAACGATCAGCGCCGGCGCAAACCACAGTGCGGCGGTCAACGGCAACGTGAGCAAAATGGTGATGCCCATGAAGCGTAGTTGCGTCATCTCATCAAGCTTGGGTTGACCCTCCGCAGACATCACCTGCTCAAGCGTGATGCCAGACGCCAACACGGCAATCGATGCGGCGATTAACACGCCGGTCAAATACACGCCGCCCAGCGGCAGTAGCGCGCGCAGATTGGATTTGAAGCCCGCGAACAGATGCCGTACCTCCGGCAATTCGCCACGCTCGTGATGCCACGCGGCGGCGAGAAATCCGACTGACAACACGGGTTTCAAAAACACGAACAACAGCCCGCCGGAAATCACCGATGCAACCTGCATGATCAGCAAAAAAAGCGCGGCAATCGAGGTATAGCGCAACCACTGCGTACGAAAAATGCGCATTGAACCGCGAAGCCATTCGAATCCCTCGCGCGCCGGGACAATTGCGAATGCGACCGTACTCATTGCAACGCTCCCTTCGCCTGCGAGAGGCCGCTCAGATCGGTCGGCCAATGACCCGGCAGGTTGATACGCAGTCGCAGAATGCGTTCAAACGCAGCGGGGTTATGGGGCGTGTTGACCTCAGCCGCGCGCGGCAAATGCAGATCATAAAGACGCGATAGCCAGAAGCGAAGCGCGCCGGCACGAAGCAGCGCGGGCCAAGCCATTTGCTCCGCTTCCGACGGCATCCGCTGGCCAGCGTACGCCGCAAGCAACGCATGCAAACGCGTCGCGTCAAACCCGCCATCGTCCGTAACGCACCAGTCGTTTGCGGTGATCGCAAGGTCGTAGGCGAATTCATCGGTCGCGGCAAACCCAAAGTCAATCAACCCACTCAAACGCTCGCCGTCGAATAACACATTGTCACGAAACAGATCAGCATGGATGGCACCATTCGGCAATCGCGTCTGACGGCGCTCGCGCTGAAACTTAAGCTCCGCTTCGATCAACTGATTTTGCTCAACGGACACGAACGGACGCACCGCACGCGATGTGGCCAGCGTCCACGCGGGACCGCGCTTGTTACTGATGCGGGTGCGAAACGCGCGACTCGCGTTGTGTAATCGACCGAGCTCCGCGCCGACAGCCCGACAGCGCGATTCGTCAGGTTGCATGACGGGACGACCCGCAATGCGCTGCGTTAGCGCCGCCGGACGACCATTCAAAATTGAGAACAAGGCACCCGTGCGATCAGCAATCGGCATCGGCACCGCCACGCCCGATTTGGCGAGGTGCGAGGTGAAATTGAGATAAAACGGCAAGTCTTCGGCGGGCACACGCTCGTACAGGGTCAGCACAAATTCGCCCTCGACCGTGGACAAAAAATAATTGGTGTTCTCAATGCCCTCTGCAATCGGCGTCAGCGCGCGTACGCTGCCTACAGAGAAGCGGCTCAGCCACGCAGAAACTTCGCTCTCGGTTACTCGGGTGAAAACAGACATGCCTGCGTTTGTGGAAATTGGTTCGTGAAATTAACGGAAAGGCGGTCACCATAACCCGGACGCGCAGAACGAAGTGATACGTTGCAACCCATCGCTAGAACCGGAGCAACTCCCAGAGCGAGGGGCTGAGGCGCTTGCCAGCATTGTCGGCCTGCCGGTCCGTGCGCCCCGCGTTCGGGTCCACGATGGTGTAACCCCTTGCCCCGCCCACACGGACGTGCGCACTGACCAGACGACCCTGCACGCGCTCTTCGTCCACAATCACGCTGGTGGACGCTTTGCCCGGGGCCGTGACCGACGTGTTGTTGACGGTTTTTTCGGACGCTAACTCCGGCGCGCCATCGGGCACCTCGGTGCGTGCGGCGGTCGTCACGGTAGCGGGCACCGTAGACGTCGTTGATGCAGCAGGTGTTTGCGCGAATACCGCACAACAGGCAAGGCTCAGCGCTAACGCTGCAAGCTGGTCGTTACGTGGCAGGAAACGAGAAGGGGATGCACTCATAATTCATATGATTGTACCGGGCGATGAGCCCGTCGCCGAAGTGTGGGAAATACGGGTCAAACGCGCGTTAGCAGGACACTGGCCTGAGCCGCGATGCCCTCGCCGCGCCCGGTGAACCCGAGTTGCTCGGTCGTGGTCGCCTTGACGCTGACGCAATCGAGCGCTACGCCGCAATCAGCGGCGATGTTGCTGCGCATTTGCAGGATATGCGGTGCCATTTTTGGTACTTGGGCGATGATCGTGGCGTCGATATTGCCTAGTTGCCAGCCGCAATCGAGCACCCGGTTGACGACCGTTCGCAGCAACACGCGGCTGTCGGCACCGCTGTGCGCTGGGTCGGTGTCAGGAAAATGTTTGCCGATGTCGCCGAGAGCGGTCGCGCCAAGCAGCGCGTCGGCGATGGCGTGCAGCAGCACATCGGCATCGGAATGCCCGAGCAGTCCGCGATCATGGGGAATCGTTACGCCGCCCAGAATAAGCGCGCGTCCGACGACCAGCTGATGCGCGTCGAATCCTGTGCCAACGCGGAAGGGCACACGAGAGGAAACCGTCATCACTGCTCCTGCTGCGAGAGGTAATAAGCCGCAAGTTCTGCGTCGTCTGGCAACGTGATTTTGATGTTGCGCGCGCTGCCGACGACCAGCAGCGGTGCCATGCCGAGCGCTTCAATGGCTTCCGATTCGTCGGTCACGTCCGGCGATGAAGCAAGTGCATGCACCAATGTTTCATAACGAAACATTTGCGGCGTAAGTGCCCGCCACATGCCGTCCCGCGGCACGGTTTCTGTGACTTCGCCATCGGCGTTTGCGCGCTTCAACGTGTCGGATACGGGCGACGCGAGCAGGCCGCCGACGGGATGCGCGCCCGCCAGCGAAATCAGGCGATTCAGATCGACACTCGATACACAGGGACGCGCGGCATCGTGCACCAGCACCCACGCATCACGTCGAACCTGTTTTGAAATATCTTTCAAGGCGTTTCGTACGGTCTGCGCTCGCGCGCTGCCCGCCGTGCGCAACAGCGTCACCTTTGTGTGGTTTTTCGTCACCGCTTCAGCATGCCCGTCATCACCCTGTGCGTTGACAAAAATGCGCTCGATCAACCGGCATTTTTGTAACGCAAGCAGCGTGTGCTCCAGCACTGTCTTCCCGGCAATCAAACTGTACTGCTTGGGCAGCAGCGAACCAAATCTCGCCCCGCCTCCGCCCGCTGGAACGATGGCGACGCAACGCAAACGAGCAACCCGGTCGGCGGTCAACTCACCACCTTGATCGTCGGGAATTTGGACGTGTGATCCTCGCTCTTTTGCGCCACGAAAATCGCCACTTTGCGTGCGATTTCAAGGTAGATCTTCGCCACGAGTCCATCCGGGTCGGCAATCACCGTGGGACGACCGCTGTCCGCTTGTTCACGAATCTTTCCGTCAAGTGGCAAGCCGCCGAGAAACGGCGTGTTGTAGTCACGGCACATCGCCCTCGCTCCGCCTTCGCCAAAAATCGCTTCGACATGGCCGCAGTTGGAGCACACATGCGTGCTCATGTTTTCCACAATGCCGACAATCGGAATGCCGACCTTGTCGAACATTTTGAGTCCCTTGCGCGCGTCCATCACCGCAATTTCCTGCGGCGTAGTGACGATCACCGCACCCGTCACCGGCACCTTTTGCGCGAGCGTCAGCTGTATGTCGCCGGTGCCCGGCGGCATGTCGATCACGAGGTAATCGAGGTCGCGCCAGTTGGTGTCGGACAGCAATTGCTCCAGCGCCTGCGTGACCATCGGGCCGCGCCACACCATCGGCGTGTCGGTGTCGATCAGAAAACCAATCGACATCGCCTGAATGCCGTGCGCCTCCATCGGCTCCAGCGTCTTGCCGTCGGCGCTCTCAGGACGCCCCGTGATGCCCAGCATCAGCGGTTGCGATGGCCCGTAAATGTCAGCGTCGAGAATGCCGACGTTGGCACCTTCTGCTGACAATGCGAGCGCGAGATTGACGGCGGTCGTGCTCTTGCCCACGCCGCCTTTTCCTGATGCAACCGCGATGATATTTTTGATGCCGTTTTTGAGTTTCACGCCGCGCTGCACGGCATGCGAAACGACTTTGTGCGACACGGTCACGGCGACCTTGCCAACACCCGGCATGCCGCGCACATGCTGCATCACGACTTGGCGCAGCGCGTCGTATTGGCTCTTCGCCGGATAGCCAACCACGACCTCGACGGTCACGTCGTTGCCGTCAATGGCAACGCGTTTGATGGATTTGTCTTTAATGAAATCGCGGCCCGTATTCGGGTCAATGCAAGTCGCGAGATGTGAGAGTACGTCTGATTCAGTCATGCCCCTAGTTTATCTGGCGGGGGCACGCGCTCAATACATCACCTGTAGGAGCGCCCTTCGGCAGGCTCAGGACTAAAGGCGCGCCTACTGGGGGTTTTGATACCATCGAACGCTCATTTATCTGCATGACGCGCCCGCTACATCGATTCTCCATGACCACCGACCTCACTACTTCTCCCGCGCAAGATAAAAAGCGCAAAATCTTCGTGACCACCGCCCTGCCGTACGCCAACGGCAAGTTTCATCTCGGTCACATGATGGAGTACATCCAGGCTGACATCTGGGTGCGGTTTCAGCGCATGCGCGGGCATGAGGTGCATTGGGTGTGCGCGGACGACACGCACGGCGCGCCGATCATGATCGCGGCAGAGATTGCGGGCAAATCACCGCAGGATTTCGTGGCCGAAATCGCCGCGACACGCAAGGAGTACCTCGACGGATTTCATCTGTCCATCGACAACTGGCATTCCACCGATTCGCCGGAGAACGTTGAACTCGCGCAGGACATTTATCGCAAGCTGCGCGATTTCGTTCGCGACGGCAAACCCGCGTCGTTCATCGAGCGACGCGCGGTTGAGCAGTTCTACGATCCGGTCAAAGGCATGTTTTTGCCGGATCGCTACATCAAGGGCGAATGCCCGAAGTGCGGCAGCAAAGATCAATACGGCGACTCGTGCGAAAACTGTAGCGCGGTGTATACGCCAACCGATCTCAAAAATCCGTACTCGGTGTTGTCCGGCGCTACTCCGGAAATGCGATCAAGCGAGCACTTTTTCTTCCGACTTTCTGATCCCCAATGCGTGAAGTTTTTGCGTCAGTGGACGGAAGGACTGGATCGTCACGGCAAGAAGCGCCTGCAATCAGAAATCATTGCCAAGACCAAAGAATGGCTCGGCGAAGATGGCAAGATGGGCGACTGGGACATCTCGCGCGACGCGCCGTACTTCGGCATCCCGATTCCTGATGCGCCCGGCAAGTATTTTTATGTGTGGCTGGATGCGCCGGTGGGCTATCTTGCTTCGCTGAAAAACTATTTCGACACAGGCAAAGCGGCGAAGAATGGCGAGTCTCGTTCGTTTGAAGAATTCCTGAAAGCCGACGACACCGAGCAGATTCATTTCATTGGCAAGGACATCGTTTATTTCCACGTGCTGTTCTGGCCCGCGATGCTCAAGTACTCGGGCTACAAAACGCCGGATAGCGTGAACGTACACGGCTTCATCACCGTTGGCGGCGAGAAGATGAGCAAGAGCCGTGGGACAGGCATTGATCCGCTGACGTACTTGAAGATCGGCATGAGTCCGGAGTGGCTGCGCTACTACATCGCGGCGAAGCTCAACGCAAATGTGGAGGACATTGATTTCACTGCCGAAGATTTCATGGCGCGAGTGAACTCTGATTTGATTGGCAAGTACGTGAATATCGCGAGTCGCACGGCGAGGCTTCTCAACGAACATTGTGAGGGGCAATTGCTGGGACGGTCACGCCTTGACGATTACAACAATACGTTTGATCGAGAGGCTCTGGAGATTTTCGCAACTTTCGCGAAAGCCGCGCCAACGATTGGCCAGATGTATGAAGGACGGGAATTCGGAAAGGCGATCAGAGAGATCATGGCACTAGCTGATTACGCAAATGCCTATGTGAATGACGGCGCTCCTTGGGCAACTGCAAAAACGAAAGCCAACAGTTCTGACTGGCACGATACAGGGCGCGTCAAGCTTCAACGCGTTTGCTCGGCGGCACTCCACATGTTCTTTGACTTAACTGTGCTACTCAAGCCTGTGTTGCCTACGCTTGCGAGTCGTGTAGAGAGCTGGATTGGCGCTCCGACTCTTAGCTTCAACCTTCCGGCACTGGGCTACAGAGATTTATGGAAGGTGCCGACATTTACGCACCTGATGTCCCGAGTAGAAGAAAAGCAGCTAGACGAGCTCTTCGGCTTACTCCCTGACGGCACCGACAAATCAACCAAGCCACAGCCCGCACAAAAAGGCGCTGCTAGCGGCAGCACTTCGAAGAAGACCGCCGCACCTGCCCTACAGCTCGATACCAATACAAAATCCAGCGAATTCATCTCCATCGACGATTTCACCAAAATCGATCTGCGCATCGCAAAAATCGTCAATGCGGAGCACGTTGAAGGCAGCGACAAGTTGCTTCGCTTGACACTGGACGTCGGTGAAATTGATGATTCAGGTCAACCGAAAACCCGCAACGTTTTCTCCGGCATCAAGTCGGCCTACGCGCCAGAAAACCTGATTGGGCAGTTGACCGTAGTTGTTGCCAATCTGGCCCCGCGCAAGATGAAGTTTGGCGTGTCGGAAGGGATGGTACTTGCTGCATCGTCGAAAGACGAGATCAATGGGGCCGGGCTGTATCTGCTCAACCCCCACGTCGGCGCGACGGTCGGCATGAAAGTAACGTGAGCATGCTACTGGGCGCTTCCCGCACCGTTTTTGAACAAGAAAAGTACAAGATTGTTAAGGCGAGCTCGCGCGACGCGCCGGTGGTGTCGGCGTTGACCAAGGGCGACTGGTCGGAACGGGTTGCGATTTCGCAGCGGCGCAAAAACGACAACCCGACGCAAATCGCGGAAGACCTGCGTGCGGGTGGCGGTCTGCTGCTTTATCGCAGCAATCTTCCGGTGGCTGCGCTGTCGTATGTGCATGCACGCGATGGCAGTTGGGAGCTGCGCCGCCTCGGCGTGACGCGAACCTACTCGGGGCGCGGCTTCACCACGCTGCTGCTCGATACGCTGGAAAAGCTTGCGCTCAAAGCCGAGGTGCGCTCCATCAGAATTCCGGTTGAAACCTATTCGCCACAATACAAAGCGTATTTCGAAAAGCTCGGCTTCAGCGTTGACGCTGACCGAACGTTCTCAACCATTTTCCCCGGCGCGATGCAGCCGATCCGGATGCGCAAGGTTGTCAGTCAGTAGGGCACCTCTAATAATTCATTTGTGCGGCGCATTGTGTCGTCGCTCGGTGCTCGCAATCCTCACGTGACCTGCGCGTACGCTGCGGTTGCTGCGCTC
>JAYVNO010000150.1:0-13874 GCA_043758415.1 Burkholderiales bacterium | reverse complement strand
GTTCGGGCGCTGTCGGTGCGGTCCACTCTCGCATAGGGTGCGCTCCGCGCACCTTAAGGCTTGGTGCGCGGAGCGCACCCTATATTTCATAGCATCCGCCAGTCCAAATTGCGCCCTACCGTCAACGGCACAATCGTCTCGCCACCAAACGCAAACTCACTGGGTGGCGTCCAGCTTTCGCGTGTAAGTGTCACCGTCCCCACATTACGCGGCAACCCATAAAACTCCGCGCCAAAACGACTGGCGAAATCGTTCAGCTTATCAAGCGCACCCACCGAATCAAACGCCTCCGCATACAGCTCCAGTGCGGCGTGTGATGTAAAGCAGCCCGCCGCGCCACAACAGGCTTCTTTGCTATTTTTCGCGTGCGGCGCGCTGTCGGTGCCAAGAAAAAATTTGGCTGATCCCGAGGTTGCTGCCTTCAACAACGCCTGTCGATGCGTTTCGCGTTTGAGTATCGGCAGGCAGTAAAAATGCGGCCGAATACCACCGGTGAAAATCGACGTGCGGTTGTAGAGCAAATGCTGCGGCGTGATCGTCGCGGCGACGTTCGCGCCGCTGGCGGCCACGAACTGAGCCGCTTCAAACGTAGTGATGTGCTCCACCACCATTTTGAGCGCCGGGAAATCGCGTGCGATTTGCTGCAACGAACCTTCGACAAACAACGCTTCGCGATCAAACACATCGGTCGTCGGATCGGTCACTTCGCCGTGAATGCACAGCACCACGCCGAGGCGCTGCATCGCCTCCAGCACAGGGTACACCTTGGCGAGCGCGGTGACGCCTGAATCGGAATGGGTGGTTGCACCCGCCGGGTAATATTTGAAGGCATGCACAAAATCGCTTTCGGCGACTCGCGCCACTTCGTCCACGGTGGTTCCATCCGTCAGATAAAGCGCCATCAACGGCGAAAACGACACGTCTGCGGGCACCGCGCCCAGAATGCGGTCACGATAATCGGCAGCCATCAATACCGTCGTCACTGGCGGTTTCAAGTTAGGCATTACGAGCGCTCGCCCAAACTGCCGCGCCGTGAATGGCACTACCGAGGCCATCGCAGCGCCGTCCCGAAAGTGGAGGTGAAAATCGTCGGGTCGCCCCACAGTAATCGTTTCTTGCATGCCTCTTGTCCTATGTGCAACGTTTGCGCAAACTGCTAGGATTGAATTATGGCCTCCCGTTCTGCACCCACACCAGCAACCGTCGATCCCGCCGATCATGCCGGACATACCCATGCCGCTGTTGAACTGGTCAGCGCCGTCGGCGTGGCGCTCGCACGCCGTCTGGTGAAAGAAAGTGGCGGTCGCAACACCGAGGCGCGGCGCAATGTGCTGGCCTGCCTGATTGCGGTCGGACGGGCGCTGTCGCATGCCGAGATAGAGGCGCAACTCGCGGACACGGATCTGGATCGGGTGACGCTGTATCGCGTGCTGGAGTGGCTGGTTGAGCAGTCGCTGGCGCACCGCGTCGGCGGTTTGTCGGGTTTTGATCGCGCGATGCGCTTTGCCTTCAGTCGTCCCGAGCGGCGCAGTGCTCACGCGCATTTTCAGTGTGTGCAATGCGGCACCACGATGTGTCTGGATGACGTTGCCGTACCTGCGCTGCCGGTGCCAGGCGGGATTGAATTGCAGGGGATTGAGCTGGCAGCGTTTGGATATTGCGCGCCGTGCAGTCTTGCAAACCGCGCGCTGGCGGCTGAAAAACAGCATACGATGACAGTAACGTTAAAAGAGTAGCTATAATCCGGCGCCGCTCATGATGCATGGATAATGCCAAAGAATGAGTGGGCCGCGCCGTCGATTGATACGATGGCACACATAATTGACCTGTAACGTATCGGTAGAGTCCTATGTCCACAACCAAGGCCAAAGCAGCCCCCGCCGCTAAAAGCAAAGCCGCCACCGCGTCTAGCGGTCGACCCGCTCCTGCGGCCCCAAAATCGGTGCCAGCCCCGGCGATTCCCGACGCGGCCAAGCTGGCAGCTCCCGCCCCGGCCAAAGTGTCGCCTGTCAAGGCGGCGACCGTTCTGTCGATGAACGGTCACAAAAAATACGCCGGACTGACTGAGGCCGAAGTGCTCAAGCAGCCTGAATCCGACTACATGAGTAAAGAGCAACTGGCTTTTTTCAAGGAAAAGTTGGTTGAGCTGCGCGGACAAATTCTGCATAACGCCACCGACACGGGTGAGCATCTTCGTGACAACGAAGTGGCGACCGACCCGTCGGATCGGGCCACGCAGGAAGAGGAATACACGCTGGAGCTGCGCACACGGGATCGCGAACGCAAACTGCTGAAAAAAGTCGATAAGGTCATCCGCATGGCCGACGATGGTAGCTTCGGCTGGTGCGAAGAAACCGGTGAGCCGATTGGCTTGGCGCGCTTGATCGCTCGTCCGACCGCTACGCTTTCAATCGAAGCGCAAGAGCGCCGCGAGCGCATGCAGAAGCTTTTCGGCGATTAATGGGTCTTGGATTCGGCAAAATGTGCGTCCGAAGTATCGACTTTGACCTATACGCCGCAAGCTGCCGCCAACCTATTCTTATGTCGTTTTCGACCCCGGTTTCATCAAGGAACAAAAAATGAGTGCACCCTTCTCCCTCCCGCCGCTTCCGTACGCCGACACCGCGCTGGAGCCGCTGATTTCAGCCAACACACTGTCGTTTCACTACGCCAAGCATCACAAAACGTATGTCGACAACCTGAACAAACTGGTCGAAGGCAAGGATATGGCCAGCATGTCGCTGGAAGAAATCATCATGGCCTCCAGCGGTAAGGCAGATATGGCGGGTGTGTTCAACAACGCCGCGCAAGTGTGGAATCACACCTTTTACTGGAATAGCCTCAAGCCCAATGGCGGCGGCAAACCAAGCGGTGCCATCGCAGCCGCCATCGACAAAGACCTCGGCGGCTACGACAAATTCAAGGCTGATCTTTCAGCAGCTGCCGTCACGCAGTTCGGCTCTGGCTGGGCATGGCTGGTGTCGGATGCGGGCACGCTCAAGATCGTCAAAACCGGCAATGCAGAAGTGCCGTTGACCAAGGGACAAAAGCCATTGTTGACCATCGACGTGTGGGAACACGCCTACTACCTCGATTATCAGAATCTGCGCGCCAAATATGTTGAAACGCTGATCGACAAGTTGCTCAACTGGGATTTCGCGAACCAGAACTTCGCCGCCTAGTCATAAATGAGAATTTGCTTGAAGGCCGGTTTTCCGGCCTTTTTGCTTTTCGTGTTGTTGCAAAGTTGAAAAAGTCAATCTGTGTCAGAACCGCTGCTGAATGTTAGTGAGTTGTCGCATCGTTATGCGGGGCGTGCCGATATTTCGTTCGGCAGTTTTGCGCTCGGTGCGGGCACCGTTTTGTTGGCGCGCGGTGCGTCCGGTTGCGGTAAATCGACGTTGCTGCACATGCTGGGGGGCGTGCTGCCGATAGGGCCGAACTGCGGATCCGCGACACTCAACGGGCTCGACGTTGCAAGCTTAACCCGTTCCGCGCGCGACCGATTGCGACCGCTACTCGTCGGGTGGATGCCGCAGCGACAGTTCATGATCAACAGTCTGTCAGTGCTTGAAAACGTGCTGCTACCTGTGTCGCTAGCGAGCAAAGTTGACGCCGCCGTGCGAGATTGCGCTCTACGCCTGCTGGAGGCGCTCGCCATCGCTGAACTATCGCATGAGTGGCCCACTACGCTGTCCGTGGGTCAAGCGGCGCGTGTATGCCTGGCGCGGGCGCTGCTAGTGCAGCCTAAACTACTGCTGGCCGATGAACCTACCGCCGCATTGGACGAAACCAGTTCACGTCTGGTTGCAGCGCAAATTGTCCGGTTTGCCGCAGCAGGCGGCGCCGCGATTGTGGCGAGCCACGATCCGCAATTGCGGGCATGGCTGGCGGTGAACAACCCGGCGAATTTTTCTGAGCTGGAGTTGCCACCGTGATCGCGACGCTCGTTTGGCGGTTCCTGCGCGAGCGACCGTGGCCGTTCGCGCTCGCCGTCACGCTGTGCGCGCTCGGGCTCGCCAGCGCGATCAGCATCATCTGGTTCCAGGCGTTGCTGGAAGCGCACGCCCGACGGCAGGCACAGGGCATTGATATCGTCGTCGGTGCCAAGGGTTCAGCGCTGCAAAACGTGCTGGCTGCGGTGTACTACCTCGACGTGCCGAACGGCAACATTCCGCTCGCTGAAGTTGACAAACTGCGTGCCAATCCGCAAGTCGCCCGCGCGATCCCGATAGCACTGGGCGATTCGGTGGCGGGCGCGCGTATTGTCGGCACCACGCCTGAATTCGTGTCGCTTTACGGAGCCAGAATCGCTTCAGGCGAGTTGCCGAGCGCGCCGATGGATGCGGTGATCGGCTCGGCAGTCGCGGCGCGCACCGGCCTCAAAGTCGGTGACAACTTTGTCGGCGCGCATGGCTTGGGCGAAGGCGGTCCTGAGCATGAAGCACTCCCGTATCGCGTGTCCGGATTGCTCAAACCGACCGGGCGCGTGATTGATCAGACGGTGGTGACGCCCATCGAGAGTGTGTGGATGGTTCACGGGGAACACGCCGCGAGTGCAATGCCCGAGGCCACCTTCGCGCTGCTGCAAGTTAAAGGGCCGGTCGCGATGGCCACACTGCCGCGCCTGATCAATCAGCAATCCGGGTTGCAGGCGGCGGTGCCAGCGCTTGAGTCGGCGCGGTTGTTGACCAGTTTCGACTGGGTGGCGTTGATCGTTAAAGTATTCGCCGCTGTGTTGGTATTCGCCGCGATGGCATCATTACTGGGAGCGCTGTTGCAGGCGCTGGCCCGGCGCGAGCCGGAGCTCGCGCTGCTGCGTGCGATGGGTGCCAGTCGCAATCAATTGGCGGCACTGGTGTTGGGCGAATCGCTCGCGCTGATCGTTGTTTCGTCGCTGCTGGCGGGGGGGCTGGTGGCATTGGGCGGCTGGGCGTTGCAGGCCTTCGCGCTGCCCGGCATCAGCGTGAATGTGAGTGAGGGATTTTTATTCTGGTTTGCGGGTCTATCGGTAGCGACGCTGATGGCCATACTTGCTACCATTCCGGTTTTATGGCGCGGCGTCTCGGTTGACGTTGCTGAGCAGCTTTCATCGAGGTAATTGATATGAATTTTTTGTTTGCTCTATGCGCTAGCCTGGCTGTGGCATTGACCGGACTCAATGCCTCAGCCGTCACGCCGGTTCCTACTGAGGGCGCGCTGATGCCTGCATCGGCATTTTTGCCAGAAAAACCGGGCTTCACATCGTGGCGCGTTCTGGCGCAGGTCGAACTGGTGAAACAAAACAGCAAAATGCTGCCGACGTTCGCGTCGAATGTGACCGCGCTTGACGGCAAAGTCGTTCGCGTTCAGGGCTTCATGATGCCGCTGGACATTGGTGACAAACAGCGACGTTTTTTGTTAGTTGCCGCGCCGCCACACTGCTCGTTTTGCTTACCCGCAGGGCCCGATGCGATGATTGAAGTGCGCGCTAAATCCGATGTTCGCTATGGCTTTGACGCGGTGTCGTTGTCCGGCAAGCTGCAAGTACTCAAAGACGACCCCGCTGGGCTCTACTATCGGCTGATTGACGCCGTGGTCGCGCAATGAGCATGGGTCGGCAAATAAAAAGCGCATGGATGACGCCGCAATTTTTGCCTCAATCGACGGGCGGTTTCGCAGCAATTGCGGTCTGTTGCAAGGAAGCGTAACGCGGAGTGAGGCACACAGGGCAAATCAGGCATCGAGGTTTTTTTGCGGACGAGTTCTACCCCATTGTCATCCCACGTATAAAGGTGTAGCGTCACGACATGGCGTTTAATCTCTTCCTCAAATCATCCAAACCCGGCATGGAAAACCACAAGCTGGAACTGGAAGGCATGCCGACGATCAGCGGCAACTCAAAGCTTGGCGGCAAGCAGCGCGTGAAAGCACCGCTGAAAACGCCCAGTGACACCGAAATCGGCAATTGGGCACCGCCTGCGGGCCGTATCGAAGTTGATGAAGACGGCGATCTCGGCCCTTCGCTGGAAAACGCCGCGCTCATGTTTGCCCACGACAACGCCACGGCGGCCACCGCTGCACTGACGCACGCACTGGATACGCCCGAGCGCTCGCAGCCGATGGTGTGGATGTGTTTGTTTGATCTGCACGCACGCAACGCTGATCGCACCGCGTTCGAAGAATTGGCGCTGCGATTTGTTGTGCAGTTTGAGCGCTCTGCGCCGGCGTGGGACGAGCTCGCCACAGCGGGCACTGGCAGCTCGGCAAATGCCGCTCTACTTGCTAGTGCCAAACCCAAATCGCTGCTGCGCGGTGACATCACCGATCCGCAAGCGCCGGTGATTGCCTCGTTGACCGATGCCGCCAAGCGCAAGGATGTCAACCCGCCACGGTTTGATCTGGATATTGTTGATTTAAATAGCGTGAGCGACACTTGCGGCATGCTGCTGGCTGGCGCTCTCGCGGCTTTGAGGCGCAACGGGTCAGTGATTTCGTTTCGTGGACTCGAGTCCACGCTGCGCCGTCTGACCACGCCGCTGCAGGCTGGCGCGCGCTCGCACAAGGGGCAGTGGTATCTAGTGCTGGAGTTGTTGCAATGGTCGGCCAACACGGCTGAATTCGAAGACCGCGCGGTGGATTTTGCGGTGACCTTTGAGATTTCACCGCCGTCAGCCGAGCCGCTTACCGGCGTCCAGCGCAGTGTGCTCAGCAAACACGCCGAAGGTCCGCTAGCGTCGCACGACTTACTGGTTAACGACCGCGTGATCTGGGTCGGTGAGCTCAAAGGCGCGGCGAATCCGTGTTTGAAGCTGGTGGCGCTTGAAGCCGCAATGACCAACCCGGTGGTGGTTGATATGAGGCAGGTTTCGCGTGTGGACTTCGTGTGCGGCGGCGCGATTGCTAACGCCTTCACGCGCTTGATGGCGCAGGCCGTCGACGTGCGCGTGATCGGCGTATCGCCGATTATTCAAATTTTGCTGCAACTCACGGGTGTGCCCGCCACGCTTTTCGCAAAGGCCAGCTAACGCCGCTCTGACCACCTGTTTTTGGTCGACGGGCCGTTGCTGTTTTCTCCCGCATGGATTCAAAATTCGATTTTCACGGCACAACCATCGTGTCGGTTCGCATGGGCCAGACGGTGGCCATTGGGGGCGACGGCCAGGTGACGCTCGGCAATATGGTGGTCAAGTCTACGGCGCGCAAAGTGCGGCGTCTGTATCACGACAAAATCATCGCCGGGTTTGCCGGTGCGACGGCTGATGCGTTCACGCTGTTTGAGCGATTTGAAGGCAAGCTGGAGAAGCATCAGGGCAACTTGACGCGCGCCGCGGTGGAGTTGGCCAAAGACTGGCGGCAGGATCGCATTCTGCGTCGTCTTGAGGCGATGTTGGCGGTGGCGGATCACACGGCCTCATTAATTTTGACCGGCAACGGTGATGTGCTGGAGCCGGAAAACGGGATTATTGCGATTGGATCGGGTGGCGGATTTGCGCAAGCGGCGGCACGTGCTTTGACGCAACACAGCACGCTTTCTGCGCGCGAGATCGTCTCCGAATCGCTCAAAGTTGCTGGCGAGATCTGCATTTACACCAACCAAAATCACACCATCGAAGAGCTGAACTGGTGAGTGATTTTTCGTTCGATGCGGTCGACGTGCTAGTCGCAGGCGGTGGCCCGGTGGGCTGGGCGTGCGCGCTGGCGGCGCGGCGCTCACTCGGCAAACGGGCACGGGTCGCCGTGGTTGAGCGCGAACCGTCGCGACCATTGCCTTGTGACGCATCGCTATCGGCGCGTGTCTACACGGTCGCGTCGGGCAACCTGCGTTGGCTGACGGAGCAGGGCGTGCAGCTTGATCTGGGCCGTAGCGCTGCGGTTACCGATATCGTGGTTTCAGGTCGCGATGGTCAGGAGTCGATGCGCGTCAGCGCCAACGACGCGGGTCGGGTGGAGCTGGCCAAAGTGCTGGAGCATGAGGCACTGACGCATGCCATATCGACGCGTGCGCAGGCGCTCGGCGTGCAGTTGGTGAGCGGCACCGTGGCTGCGATGCACGATCTCGACGCACATAAAGTGATTGAATTCGCTGATCGCCGCATGCTGCAAGCACGCGTTGTAATCGCGGCTGACGGCATGCAATCGAGGTTACGCGAGTTGTCAGACATCCGCGCCACGGTCCGCGCGTACCCGCAGCATGGCGTTGTCGCTCATTTGCGTTGCGACCTGCCGCATCGCGGCGCGGCGCGGCAGTGGTTTCTACCCGATGGATCGATTCTGGCGTTACTGCCGCTGCCGAACATCGACGAATCCTCGGCGGTTTCGATGGTTTGGTCGGTCAGCGAAGCGCGCGCCGATGAGCTGTGCGGCCTGCTTGAAACCGATTTGCTCGACGCCGTGAACGCGGCCTCCCAGTACGCAGCAGGCGCGACGCACATGACCAGCGCCGCCCAACGATTCCCGCTCAACCTCGTGCGCGTCGCCAATCCGATTGCCCGGCACCTTATCGTGGTCGGTGACGCCGCGCACGCGGTGCATCCGCTGGCAGGGCAGGGCGTCAACCTGGGACTGGTTGACGCTCGCGTGTTGCATGACGTATGGCAGCATGTTGACAAAGTAGGTGGTGACCCAGGCCATGCCTTGCTGCTCGGGCGCTACCGTCGCGAACGCTTCGGCCCGACGCTCGCCATGCAATTGGCGACTGACGGTCTTTTCCGACTCTACAATCAGGTAGATCATCCACTGCTGATGGCGGCTGGCGACGCTGGAATGCGTCTTTTGAGCCGTCTACCCGCGTTTCGTCGCACCCTGTCTACCGCTGCGGTGCAGTAAACGCTATTACCCGGGTTAAACCGCTTCGTTTAATCCGCTCACGTTACGTCCGCTGTACATCAAGGAATTTTATGAACCGAACTCTTGTCGCTCTGCTCGCCGTTGGTGGCCTGCTCGCAGCGTGTAATGCCCAGCAGCCGCCCGCTGGAACGGTGGTTGCCGCGCCCGTCGCTGCTCCTGCGGTCGTCGCGCCGCAGGCGACGCCCGCCAAGTTAGCGGAGGTTACGCAAGTGCTCGAAACCCGGTTCAAGGGTGCGCCGATCAAGGGGCTGCGTGCGTCTGTGTTCCCCAATATGTATGAGGCGATGGTGGGCGACGACCTGATTTATTTTGACGACAAGCTGGCCCACTTCATCGTCGGCAACCTGATCGAAGCCGCCTCCATGACCAACAAAACCGAAGAGCGCACGGCTGAGTTAAACGCGATTGACTTGAAGCTTTTGCCGCTTGCTGACGCAATCAAAGTGGTGCGCGGTAAAGGCGAGCGCGTGATGTACGTGTTCACCGACGTCGATTGCCCCTTCTGCACGCGTCTTGAGCAGACGCTGCAAACCATGGACAACGTCACCATCTATAACTTCATGTACCCGATTGATTCGCTGCATCCGCAGGCGACACAGAAGCAAAAGGTCATCTGGTGCGCCAAAGACCGCGTCGCCGCGTGGCAAAACGCGGCGCTTCGCGGCACCCACGTGGCGAACGGCGACGCCAGCTGCGTCAACCCGGTGGACGCCACCAAGGCGCTCGGGCAGAAGCTCGGCGTGCGCGCCACGCCATCGTTTTTCCTCGCGGACGGACGCATGGTTGCAGGTGCGCTTCCGAAGGATCAGCTTGAGGCTCGACTCAACGCCGCGCAGAGCAAAGTCGCCGCGAAATAACCCGCCACGTCATTCCACTTTTTCGTACCCTTTTCGACCCTCAGGAGTAATTCATGGCCCTCATGGACTTCATCAAAAAGCAACTGATCGAAATCATCGAATGGCAGGATGATTCGCGCGACACGCTGTCCTATCGCTGGCCCGATCAGGACAAGGAAATCAAGAACAACGCACAGTTGATCGTACGTGAATCGCAGGTCGCGCAGTTCGTCTATCTCGGCCAGTTCGCCGACACGATGGGCCCAGGCAAGCACACGCTCACCACCGCGAACATCCCCGTTTTGTCGACGATTCTCGGCTGGAAATACGGCTTCGAGAGCCCGTTCAAGGCAGATGTTTACTACGTCACCACGCGCACCTTCGCGGGCAACAAATGGGGCACCGCCAACCCGATCATGATGCGTGATCAGGACTTTGGCGTGGTACGCATGCGCGCGTTCGGCCAGTACGATTTCAAAATCGTCAATCCACCGCTGTTCCTGAAAGAAGTGGCGGGCACCGATAACCATTTCCGCCTTGACGAATTTGCCGATGTGATGCGCTCGAAGATCGTCACCGTATTTACGGAGGCCATTGCCAACGCCAAGGTTCCGGCGCTGGACGTAGCCGCGCGTTACTCGGAAATCGGCGCCGCGTTGCTGCCCGCGATTAACCCGATTACGACGTCAAAATACGGCATCGAAATCACCTCGTTCAACATCGAGAACGTCTCGCTGCCACCGGAAGTGGAGCAGGCCATCGACAAGCGCGGCGCGATGACCACCATCGGCGACATGGGCGACTACATCAAATACAACATGGCCAACGCGGTGGCCGAAGGCAAAGCAGGCACCATGGGCATCGGCGCTGAATTTGCCATGGGTCTGGGCGTGGCTCAGCAAATGGCCACTCAGCCGGGCGGCCCGGTAGGCGTCAGCGCCGGTGGCCCCAAAGGCATGGTGCCGGGCGCGGTGGCAGCGCCTGTCGCGGTTGCCGCAGCAGCGCCTGCGATGGAACTCATGAACCCGGCGCAAGTAGCGCAGGTGCTCGGTGTTGCCGAAACGGACGTGATGGCGGAGCTGGATGCGGGCAACCTCAAAGGTCGCAAGATCGGCACGCAGTGGCGGATCACTAAAGATGCGGTGGATGCGTTTTTGAAGGGGTGAGTCGTGGCGGTGCCGCAGCCAATTGAGCTAATGTCAACCGAGCAATACTTGGCTTGGGAGAACGCGCTCGGTGACGGTCGTCACGAGTTTGTTGACGGAGAAGTGTTTGCCATGACGGGCACTTCTATCAATCACAACGAGGCAACACTCAATCTGATTGTGGCGTTGCGCCATGCGCTTGCGGACACGCCTTGCCGCGTCTTTGGAATGGACATCAAGGTCAGAGTCAACGCAGCCAACGCTGTTTTTTATCCCGACATCGTTGTGACATGCAGCGAGGCAGATTTTTCACGGCAAGGCCCGGGCATCGTTGAAGCCCCTAAAGTCATAGTGGAGGTGGCATCGCCGTCGACGTCCGACTATGATTTGATGGGTAAGTTTGCTCGCTATCGCTTGTCGCCTACCTTGATGGAATACGTGCTTGTCTCTGCGGATCATCACGATCTGATTGTGCATCGAAAACTCGCCGATGGTCAGTGGGTCGTTGCTGAGACCACGACACCTAATACGCTTGAGCTCAGGTCAATTGAGGTGAATATCCCCTTCGCTGACATTTTTGCGAACGTAGCCTACGTTGCCCTTCCGCCTGAGCGTGATCGGTAGAGTTTCTGACGGTTTTCCGCGCTCGATTCGCCAGCGGAGGAGATGTTGGCCACCATGTTCATTCTGCTAGTCCTCGCCTACTTCGTGATTGTCACTGACATAAGCGTGATCGAAAAGCTCGTGCTGGCGATTCTTTGCGGTGCTGCTGCGTTGATTCCCATGTTTATTGAAAGCAGCGCGCTGCCCGCCGCCCTTGTGCAAGCCGCGCTCGGCGTTTACGTCTGTCTCCGTATGACCTACGTCCGCGCTAAAACCTGAATCCCGCGATGAACCCTCCCACCGCCACCCACACCGCAGCCACCGCCCCCGAAAAAGCCGCGCGCAGCAAATACAGTTGCGTCGCCTGCGGCGGTGAGGCCGTGTGGAACCCCGCCAAACAAAAGCTCATCTGTGGTTTCTGCGGCACCGAATCGCCGATGCCGCCGGCCACGGAGACCATGCCCGGCATGCAGTCGACGGATGTCGTCGAGCACGACCTCGCCGCCGCGCTACGCAACATACAGGGCGAGCAACGCGGCTGGGGCGGGCGCACCAAGCGCATGATCAAGTGCAATTCGTGCCAGGCGATCAGCGTGTTCGACGAGGCCAAACAGGCCAAATCCTGCGAGTTCTGCGGCGCATCGGCCATCGTCGATTACGACGAGACCGACGACGTGATCCGCCCGGAAGGCGTGCTGCCATTTCAGATCAGCGAGACGAACGCGCGCGACTTGATTCGCGCGTGGTACGGCAAGCTGTGGTGGGCACCGGGCAAGCTCAAAAGCAAGGCGATGACCGACACCGTCAAGGGCATCTACCTGCCGTACTGGACGTTCGACGCGCTGGTCGACGCGCAGTGGGAAGCGCAGGCCGGTTACTACTATTACGAGACCGAAACGTACTACGACAACGGCGAGCAAAAGTCCCGTCAAGTGCAGCGCACACGCTGGGAATACGCGTCCGGCAGCCTCAATCACTTTTTTGACGATACGCTTGTCTGCGGCTCGAAGGGCGTCCATCCCACGCTGCTGCGCGCGGTCGAACCGTTCCCCACGACGGAAGCGGGCGGCAAGGCGCTCAAGCCCTACGACGCTGCGTATGTCAGCGGCTGGACGGTCGAGCGCTACCAGATCGACCTCATCGGCGCGGCCAAAGCCAGCCGTGAGCGCATGACCGGCGAGACGCAGCAACTTTGCTCGCAACAGGTGCCCGGCGACACCCAGCGTGGCTTGCAGGTCAACGCCAACTTTTCGCGACAAACGTTCAAGCACATCCTCGCCCCGGTGTGGCTCATGAGCTACACCTACGGCGCAAAAGATTTTCAAGTCATCATCAACGCCGTCACCGGCAAGCTCGACGGCGAATATCCAAAGAGCTGGGTGAAGATCACGCTGGCCGTGATTGCCGTGCTGATCGTCGTGATGATCGTGCTCGGCGGCATGGGCGGCTCGCGCCGTTGATAGAGCTGATCCCGGCGGCGTTGCGTGAGCATGCGGCGTTTGCGCCGTACCTGTCGCAGATTCCCCAACTCTGTGCCTCGCTGGCTGAAACTGTCGTAGGGTGGGCACCCTGTGCCCACCAAACCGTGGCAAATCACCTCATTCAGCAATGCCGCAGCACGGTGGGCAGAGGCTGCCCACCCTACGACGACTACCAAGCCTACCCAGACTCCAATCCTTTGCCGCTAACGGACGACGGAGCAATCCCGTCCTTCGTTCCCCCGCCCGCCCGCACCCTAAGCGCGATAGATTTCGAACGTCGAGTGGTCGAACAAAACGAGCTGATCGTCCGCGCCAACAGCCTGCACGACCTAATGAACGCGCTGGTCTGGCTAACCTTCCCCAAAACCAAACGCGCTATTAGCGAAGCGCACGTAGCCTTGGGAGTAAACAAAGACAGCAAAACGAGACCTCGCCGCCGCGATGTGCTCACGCTGTTCGATGAGTCCGGCCTCATCGTCCTGTCGGAAAACCACAATCTGCGCGCCATGAACCAGCAGCATCGGTGGCGCGAACTCTTCGTAACTCACCGCGCGGAATTTATCAAGCAAACACGCCCCATCCTCTTCGGTCACGGCGCAATGGAACAGCTCGCAAAAGGTCTGTCGCAGCTACCGCAAGTGCATCGCGGTCTCACCGTCAAGGCGCTGTGGCTGCCGTTAGCCGTCACCACCACGCTGCCCGCGCTAGACGATCACCTGTCGCATCGCATCATCAGCGGCGAAAGTTTGAGCGGGCAAGAGCGCTCAATACCCATGCCTGTCCTCGGTCTACCCGGCTGGTTTGTCGAAAACGACCACCCCGACTGTTACGGCGATGAGCGTGTGTTTCGTCCGGTACGCAAAAGCTAGCGAGCGATGTACTTATTACTGAGTCAACAAAATAAGACCGGTTCGGCAGGCACCCTCTCTCTGGGGGAGAGCAACTGTGTCGAAAGTCAAGCGATTTGGGTCGCGTTGAAG
>JAYVNO010000149.1:0-4629 GCA_043758415.1 Burkholderiales bacterium | reverse complement strand
TCGAAAAAACTTTCCGCCGCACGTCGTGATGTGCTCGCCGGACGGATCAAAGCGCAGGCGCACGCATGGGCCGTTGCGTCTGCGACTGCGGTTGAAGTGGACCGGCTCAATATTTTGCAGGCAACGATGCTCGCGATGTTTCGCGCCGTTGAGCAGTTGCCGGAAGCGAATGCGTTGATGGCTCGACACATTGTGATTGACGGCACGCACATCCCGCGCTCGCTTACGCCATGGGCTGCATTACGAAACATGACCGTCGTTGCTCAACCGCGTGCTGACGCTGATGTTCAGGAGGTGAGCGCCGCATCCATCCTCGCCAAGACGGCACGCGATGCGTACATGCTCGATGTTCATGCACGCTTTCCGCAGTATGGCTTTGCTGCACACAAGGGCTACGGCACGGCGGTTCACATGGCGGCGCTGACAGAACACGGCCCGTGCGATGAGCATCGGCGCAGCTTTGCGCCTGTGGCGCAATGGACCCTGCTCTAGGGCACTTCTAGAAATTCATTTTTCGGGATGAAATGCAAGGCGCACGGCGCACAGCAACCTTCATTCCCGCTCTGGTACATGAGGATTCTGTTGCGCGCGCAACGCGTTGGCACCGTGCAACGCAGCAGTTCGCCCGAACAATGAATTTATAGGAGTGCCCTCTAACGCGTCGTCAAAAACTTGCTGCCATGAAACAACAGCGCCTGACCCGCGTGCGCCGACGCGTGCAGCACCTCACCAATGAACAGTTCATGGTCGCCCACCCGGTGATCGGCGATTTTTTTGCATACGAAATACGCCAGCGCACCACGAATCAACGGCGGCTCCCCGGCGTTTTGCGTGAACTCAATCCCTGCGAATCGATCTGGTGCGCGGCTTGCGAACTGTTGTGCGATGTGGCGCTGATGCGCCGCTAATACGCTAACGCTGAAATGCGTGGCATCCACAAAGGTGCGATGTAGCCCCGAATTTATGCGCAGACTCCACTGCACCAGCGGTGGTTCGAGCGAAATGGAGCCGAACGAATTGGCCGTCATGCCCACGGGTGCGCCGCGTTCGTCGAGGGCGGTGATGACGGTGACACCAGTGGCGAAGCTCGCGAACGCATGGCGCAACGCGAGCGGGTCTAGTTCGGATTGAGTTGCAGGCATGAAAACTTAAGCGGCGTCAAATACACTTATCGTCAGCAGCCGACGCAAGTTGGTTTTTTTCATCTGGAGTTGAATTATGAAGCTTTCTATCCACTCACTCGCGCTGTTGTCTCTGACTGCCGCAATGATCGCTGCGCCGGTGCAGGCACAAATCAAAATCGGCGCGATGGTTTCGGCGACGGGCCCGACTTCGGCTATTGGCATTCCGCAGCGCAATTCCGTTGCGCTTTTGCCCACGACCGTCGGTGGCATGACCATCGAATACATCACGCTGGACGACGGTGGTGACACCACGCGCGCCGTGCAGAACGCAAAGCTTTTGATCCAGCAACACAACGTGGACGCGATCATTGGGCCATCGACGACGCCTAACGCGCTGGCGATTCTTCCGATCATCGCTGAAGCAAAAGTGCCGCTGGTGAGCACGGTCGGCAGCCAAGCCGTCGTCGAGCCGCAGGACGCGACCAAGCGCTGGGCCTTTAAAACAACGCAGAACGACGATTTGATCGCCGAGGCACTGGTCGGTCACATGGTGCGCGCGAAGGTCAAGAAGCTGGGTTTTATTGGCTTTAACGACCCGTTCGGCGAAGGTTTCCTGAAAATCCTCCCTGCAATGCTGGCGAAAAACAAAATCGAACTGGTCGCCACCGAAAAATACAGCCGCACCGATCAATCGGTGACCGGGCAATCGCTTAAGCTCATCGCGGCCAAACCGGACGCAGTGTTCATCGCAGCCGTCGGCGGCCCGGCCGTGTTGCCTCAAGCCACATTGCGTGATCAGGGTTTCAAGGGCACGATTTATCAGACACACGCAATTGCCACGCAGGACTTCATCAAGATCGGCGGGGCCAAGGTTGAAGGCACCGTGCTCGCCGCGGGCGGCATGCTGGTGTTTGACGAGATGCTCGACGCGAATCCGGTCAAGAGCGTCGCAGCGCGGTTTATCTTGGCGTACGAAAAGATTTATGGCTCGCGTCCCGCAACCTTCGGCGCGAACACGTACGACGCTGGCATCCTGCTGCAATATGCGGTGCCGGACGCGCTGAAAAAAGGCAAGCCGGGGACGGAGGCTTTCCGCGCCGCGCTGCGCGATTCCCTGGAGGCGCAAAAAGACATTGTTGGCGCTCAGGGCGTGTTCAACATCACCGCCGCCAATCACAACGGCCTCGACAAACGAGCGCGCGACGTGATCACGATCAAAGACGGTAAGTTCCGTTTGTTGGGCGAGACTAAAGTTTCGCTGTAATTTTTCTTTGTCGCCCCGGTAAAGGCCAGAGTCTGGCGTCTTTGACGACGGGCGATAACTCCACGCACAGTCACTGGATTCCGGCCTTCGCCGGAACGACGAAATATTGAAGTATTGGACGTAGCAATGAAATACAACCGCCTCGGAAAAACCAACCTTCGCGTCTCAGCACTTTGTCTCGGCACCATGATGTTCGGTGACCAGACTGACGCGATGGAATCCACGCGCATCGTCGACCACGCGCGCGAGCACGGCGTCAATTTCATCGACACGGCTGATGTTTATTCGCTGGGTATTAGCGAGGAAATCACTGGCACCACCATCCGTGGTGAACGCGACTGGTGGGTGCTGGCCACCAAGATCGGCAACAAAATGTCGCCGACGACGGACGCGCCGAACCAGGATCGCTATTCACGCAAATGGTTGATGCAGGAGTGTGATGCGTCGCTCAAGCGATTGGACACGGATTACATCGACATTTATTACCTGCATCGCGACTTCGAGGAAGACGGTTTGCAGGAAGTCGTCAGCGCGCTCGGCGACCTGATTCGTAGCGGCAAGATTCGCTATTTCGGTGTGTCGAATTTTCGCGCGTGGCGTATTGCTGAGGTCGTTGCGGAGTGCAAGAGACAGGGCGTTCCGTTGCCCGCCATTTGCCAGCCGTATTACAACCTGCTTAATCGCCTGCCCGAGGTGGAAATCCTTCCTGCATGCGGATTCCACGGCCTCGGTGTTGCGCCGTACAGCCCTATTGCGCGCGGCGTGTTGACCGGCAAATACAAGCCCGGTCAAGCCGCACCTGCGGACAGTCGCGCTGCGCGTGGCGACAAGCGTTTTATGCAATCCGAGTGGCGTGAGGAATCATTAGTGATCGCACAAAAGTTAGAAGCCCACGCCGCCGCAAAAGGCTTCACGCTGCTGCAATTTGCCACCGCCTGGGTGCTTGCCAATCGCTTCGTTTCGAGCGTGATCGCCGGACCGAAATCGCTGGAGCAGTTCAAACCGTACTTCGCTGCGCTAGATTATCCGTGGGCGGCGAACGACGACGCAATGGTGGATTCCCTGGTGCCAAAAGGGCATCCGTCAACGCCGGGTTATCACGATCCGGCGTACCCGTTTATTGGTCGATAAGCTCATGTATTGTGACAACAGCTTTTGCGTGAAAGCCCCATTTCAATTGGGCGTAGAACGCGATTCGTACAAAAGTCAACAATTGACCATATATGCGCCTATGCCCATATAGAATGCGACTCCTAGCCAAAAGTTGATAGAAATTTCAGGAGCACAACATGCTGGAAAAACTCAACGAACTGACCGAAAGCCACGGCGGTGAAAAGCGATCAGCTTTGGCCTGAAAAGTACGGCGTGCTCGGCGACTACGTGCCCAACGGATTCGTGAAGCAACTCAAGTTTCCGTTGACTTGGAGGGGGTAGCAGACTTTAACTCGTAGGCTGGGTTGATAAACCCAGCACCTCGGAAATCGCATGTGAGCGCTGGGCTAATCAACCCAGCGTATGACGTGCCACTAAATCGACATCAACCCACGCACGCCGTCGGCTTCCATGTCGGTACCTCGTCCGCGTTTGATGACTTCGCCGCGTTCCATCACGATGTAGTGGTCGGCCAGTGCTTCTGCGAAATCGTAGAACTGTTCGACCAGCAAAATGGCCATCGTTTTGCGGTCGGCGAGTAGGCGGAGCACGCGGCCAATGTCCTTGATCACGCTCGGTTGAATACCTTCGGTGGGCTCGTCGAGGATGAGGAGCTTGGGGTTGGCTGCGAGTGCGCGAGCAATGGCGAGTTGCTGCTGCTGACCACCGGAGAGATCACCGCCGCGACGGTTGAGCATCTGCTTGAGTACAGGAAACAGGTCGTAAAGTTCTGCCGGAATCTGGGCGCCCGCTGACTTATAGGCGAGTCCCATTTTCAGATTGTCTTCAACCGTCAGGCGACCAAAGATTTCTCGGCCTTGCGGCACGAAGCCGATGCCGCGCCGAACACGTTCATAGGACGTCTGTTTGTGAATTTCCTCGCCGTCAAGCGTAATGCAGCCTGCCTTGATCGGCACCACGCCCATGATGCTTTTGAGCATCGTCGTTTTGCCGACGCCGTTACGACCAAGCACGACCGTGATCTCGCCGATCTTGGCGTCAATCGAGACGTTACGCAGGATGTGCGAGCCGCCGTAATACTGGTTGACGTCTCTTAGTTCAAGCATGATGAAGTCCTTGTAGGAGCGG
>JAYVNO010000148.1:0-13969 GCA_043758415.1 Burkholderiales bacterium | reverse complement strand
TAGAGGTGCCCTCAAAATAAGCCAACCTTCAATCCGCTGGAAATCAGAAAAAAGGTTTGTGCTCACGATCCGTCTGGTGAAGGACAATCGTTCACTTTGGTGCAATACAGCTTTTTGATGAAAACCAAAGTACGCAGGGAACATCGTCAAAAATGACGAAAAGTCGACTTGCGGTAAAAATACTTGGTATGCCCGCGTAGAGAAGACGTTGAGGAGTAAAGCTATTCGCATCGGGGCTGACACCGACATACACTTCTGTCACACGTCGTTTGCAGAAAAATGGTAACACTATGAACGAAACCGCACTCATCCTTGCGCGCATGCAATTTGCCGCGAATATCACGTTTCACATCCTGTTCCCGACGATCACCATTGCGCTCGGCTGGATTCTGTTTTTCTTTCGCATGCGCTTCAAGGCCACGCGCGACGCGGCTTGGGAAGAGGCGTATTACTTCTGGACCAAAATCTTCGCGCTGACCTTCGCCCTTGGCGTAGTCTCCGGCATCACCATGAGTTTTCAGTTCGGCACCAATTGGCCGGGCTTTATGGAGAAGGCGGGCAATATTGCGGGGCCGCTTTTGGGCTATGAGGTGCTGACCGCGTTCTTTCTCGAAGCGACGTTCCTCGGCGTCATGCTGTTCGGTCGCGGTCGGGTGTCTGAGCGAACCCATCTGATCGCCACTTTTTTAGTCGCGTTCGGTACCACGATGAGCGCGTTCTGGATCGTGTCGCTCAACTCGTGGATGCACACTCCGACCGGCTTCGAGATAGTCAACGGCAAAATGTTTGCAACCGACTGGTTGGCCATCGTGTTCAACCCATCGTTCCCGTATCGCTTCACCCACATGTTGATCGCGTCGGGCTTGACGGCAAGCTTTGTAGTGGCGGGTATCAGTGCCTGGCAAGTGCTGAAAAAAGTGGATAGCGCTGCCACACATAAAGCCTTTAAAACTGCGCTCATCGCAGCGGCCATTTTGATCCCAATTCAAATCGTTGTCGGTGACATGCACGGCGTGAACACGCTTAAATATCAGCCCGCAAAGATCGCGGCGATTGAAGGCGTGTGGAATACTGAAAAAGGCGCGCCGTTGTTGTTGTTTGCGTGGCCCGACAAAGCGACCCAATCAAATTTGTATGCGATTGAAATACCCAAGCTGGCGAGTTTGATCCTGACCCATGACCCGGAAGGCGAGGTCAAAGGTCTGAACGAATTTGAAGGCAAGCATCCGCCTGTGGCTCCCGTTTTCTGGGCATTCCGCATTATGGTGGGTATGGGAATGCTGATGCTCGCGACAAGCTGGTTTGGTGTTTATCTGCTGCGCAAACGCACGGTCAATACGATGCCGCGCCTGTACCTGGTCGCACTTTCGGCGATGGCGTTCTCGGGCTGGATTGCAACAGTCGCAGGCTGGTACGTTACCGAGATTGGCCGTCAACCGTATATCGTTTACGGTGTCATCACCGTCGCCGAAACGGCGGCAAAACATGCGCCAGCGATGATTGGCCTCACCCTCGCTGCGTATCTCGCCCTCTATGTGTTTCTGCTCATCTCGTATGTGTTCGTGGTGAAGAGTTTGTCGGAGAAGCCGACGCGCGGACAAGCGCTGAAACTGCCGACCGCTGCAGCGCGCAAAGTCGACGCCATTGTTGAAGCAGCGGGAGATTGACGTGGACACTGCACTTCCGCTGATCTTCATGGCCATCATGGGCCTTGCAATGCTGCTCTATGTCATCCTCGACGGTTACGACCTCGGCGTCGGCATCCTGTTGCACTTCGCGCCCGATGAACACAAAGACATGATGGTCGCGTCTATCGGCCCATTCTGGGATGCGAACGAAACGTGGCTGGTACTGGGCGTGGGCATTATGCTTGTCGCATTTCCCGCTGCACATGGTGTGGTGTTGTCCGCGCTGTACTTGCCCGTGGCGATTATGTTGCTGGGGCTCATGGTGCGCGGCGTTTCGTTTGATTTCCGCACCAAGGCCAACGATAAACACAAGGCGAGATGGAATCGCGCGTTCGCCGTCGGTTCACTCGTCGCCGCAATGTCGCAAGGCTGGATGCTTGGGGCCTACGTGAGCGGATTTCGCGAAGAGTGGTGGACGTGGGTGTTCAACGCCGTCATCGCGCTCACCGTGCCCGCCGCGTATGTGGTGCTCGGCGCTGGCTGGCTCATCATGAAAGCCGAGGGCGAGCTGCATGATCGCGCTGTTGTTTGGGCGCGCAAGGCGATTCTGCCGTTCGTGTTCGGCATCGCCGCTGTTTCGATTGCCACACCCCTCATCAGCGAAACCATTTTTAACAAGTGGTTCAGGTTGCCCGGCCTGTTCGCGTTATTGCCGATTCCCCTGATCACGGGAGCCGCGTTCGCGACGCTGTGGCATGTCACGGGCAAAAAGTCGATCATCGATGCGGGCTACGGCTGGATCGTATTTGCGGCGACGGTGCTCGTGTTGATTCTCGCCACGTTGGGGCTCGCCTACTCGATTTATCCTTACGTCGTAATTGATCGGCTCAACGTCTGGGAAGCGGCGAGTGCTACGAGTTCATTGCTGATTCTGCTGGTCGGCACGCTAATCACGCTGCCCGCGATCATCGGCTATACGATATTCGTTTATCGAATTTTCTGGGGTAGGACGCGCGAGTTGACGTACGGGGCATAGTCCCCTCTCCCCTTGCGGGAGAGGGCTAGGGTGAGGGGTATGTGTCAAACAACAAATGCGCATGATCCGCCAAGTGCACGTAGCCGATGCGCTGATATGCCTTGTTGCTTGCAGGGTTCACGGCATCCGTAAAAAGAAACACCGTCCGCACGCAATCACGTTGCACATGCTCGCTCGCAGCGGCCGTCACCGCTTGCGCGTAACCGCGACCACGCAGCTCGGGTGGTGTGTACACCGGGCCGATACGCGCTGAAGCAGCGGGCAGCGGATTCGCGCCCGCCATACTGACCGGCTCCCCGCTCTGTACCCACAGAATAAACTGCTGATCGTCAATTCGGCGAGAAACGCGCTCCGCTACCGGCGTCGGCACGGCGATCATGCCGACCTCCTGCTCGAACGCGTAATGCCATTCGACCAGTAGATTCAAGTCGTCGGTCGTTGCCACACGTGCCCCGCCCGTTGCGCGTCCGAAATCAGGAGATTGCATCAGCTGATAAAGCATCAGATCAACATGCTTCGCGTACGGTCGAGCGAGCGATTGGGTGAAGGGCTCCAGCACATCACACTTGCCAATCACACCGGTAAGAAACACATCGTTCACTCGCAGAAATTCAGCGAGCGCAATGGCCGCCGCGGTCGGCATCACCGCCAGAAACAGGGCTTTCGAATCGACGTATATGGCGCTCGCAACCAGCGTAGTTTCCGCATCGTCTTCGTACACAACGAAGAACCGCTCGCCATGCCGCGCACCCAAATCCATGATGCGCTTGGCCGCGCTCAGTTGATGCGTGTTGTTCGCTGGATCGCGCAACAGATACGCTTCTGCTGCTAGCCACAGCGCGGAGACATCGGCCAGCTCGCGAACCTTCATACGCCAAACACGGGCGACGAAAAATCCGCAGGCAACCAAGCCAGATCGGTGCGACCCACGTCTAGGCCGCATTGCATGAGGAGCGCGGTGAGCTGCCCGCGATGATGCGTCTGGTGGTTGAACAGGTGCATGAACACCGCTGTGAGCGGCGTGGTGACCGCGTCCTGATTACCGCTCATGCGTCGATAACTCAAATCGCCCGCCAGCGTGTTGTCGGTCAACGCGGCGACGATTCGATCAAGGCGATCATCGGCGAAGCCGCGCTGCTTTCTTAGTTCATCAAAATCCCCGTACAGTTCTTCGTCGAGCGATTTGATAGCGCAAGGCTCGGCGTCAAGGCGTGATAACCATAAGAAATCTGCGACCAGCACATGGTTCAACGTGCCATGAATGCTCTTGAAGAATGCACCCATGTTGCGCTTGCGCGTGCCGTCCGGCAGCGTTGCCGCCGCTGCAAAATGTTGTTGGTTTTGCCAGCGGTTGTAGCGGGCGAATCGCTTGCAATAGTCAATTGAAATCATCACAAAAGTATACGTAAACGCAGACGGAACTACGCGGTGGCGTTGCGCCATTCGAAGCGTGGTTTGGGCCATGCCCAGTTGATGAACGGCACCAGTGCGCTTGCTGCGAACAACACGACGATCAAGCCGTGCGGTTTGTAGAACACGAATTGCCACACGAAGGCGACGGCGGCGACCGCAATAGCGTAGGCGACACGCGCGCCGCGTCGCTGCGGTGTGGTCATCGGGTCGGAGATCATGAAGAACGCAAATAACAATGTGGCGCCGTTGCTGATTTGCTGCGTCCACATGGCCCATGCAACGGGCGCGCTGTAGTCAAGCCAGATCACGCGTGCGGCCAACAACGCGGCCCACGCACCGAGAAACGTCAGGCTGATATCCCAGCGCTGTATGCGCTGCGTGACCAGTCCGCCGAGCGCCAAAAACCATAGCGCGGCCAGCGATTCCGAACTCCATTGGCCGGGCGACAACCAAGCGCCGGGAATCCAGAACCACGCGGCGAAGGCAGCGAGGTTTGCCGGGTTAGCGATGTGACTACGACAGGTTGCAGGACCAGCACGCAGCCCGTACTTTGACGACATGGCAATCGCTGCGAGCAACGGATGCACCCACAGCGAATCAGCTCGTACAAGGATCGAGATGCCAAAGCTCGACACAATGGCGCTCAAGTAACCGCCCCAACTTGCGCGATTCGGCAGCTTGAGCCCCCATTGCCACGCGGCTTGCGTGGCCAGCGCCGACGCAAAAGTCAGTGCCACCTGTTGCCGCGTCAACGCAAAGTCGCGGGCAAGCGCGCCGAAGATCAGGAAGCTCGCAAGGAACAGGATCTGGAACCAGCGGGCGTCAAGTTTGGTGACGGTCTTGCTCCCCCTCCCCCAGAGGGAGAGGGTTGGGGAGAGGGGGGCCGTGGCGTTGCAGAGGATGTATGCCGTTGATTTTGTAGGGTGGGCACCCCGTACCCACCAAGCGTCGGCTAATCGAGACATGGTGGGTTCCCCTCGCCTTGGTGGGCAGAGGCTGCCCACCCTACCCGGAAATTCCGCTTCACAGCAACATCATTGACAGCGTTCATCGCGCTACCCTGCCGCAGCTCGTTGAAGGGCCTTCACGCCAAACAACTTCTGCCACCAAGTTTTCGTGTCGGGCACCTGCACATCGCCCGTTCTCATGGGCTTGAAAACGGCTGCCGCACCGCCCATCTTGTCGATGTCCGCCATAGCAAGTAGCGGGTGCACCCATAGCGAATCTGCGCGCACCAGAATTGAGATGCCGAAGCTGGAGACCATCGCGCTCAGATACCCGCCCCAGCTCGCGCGGTTGGGGAGCTTGAGGCACCAAAGCCACGCAGCCTGGGTTGCCAGAGCTGCGGCAAAGGTTAAAACCACCTGTGGCCAGGTCAGCGCGAAGTCGCGCGCCAGTGCGCCGAAGACGAGGAAGCTGGCGAGGAACAAGATCTGAAACCAGCGGGCGTCTATTTCGAATGCCCGCGCTCTGCTTGCGAACAATGCCGCAATCGATTTTGTAGGGTGGGCACCCCGTGCCCACCGAGCGTCGGTTAGGCGAAACAAGGTTCGCTCCCCACACCATGGTGGGCGGCGGCTGCCCACCTTACCGGGATATTCCGCTTCATCGCAACCTCATTGATTGCGTTCATTGCGCTACCCCGCTGGCTGCCGCTTGGCGCTGAACCCGCCAAACAGCTTCTGCCACCAGGTGCGCGTATCCGGCACTTGTACATCACCCGTTCCGACCGGCTTTACGTTCGCTGCCGCACCTCCCATCTTGTCGATGTCCGCCATCGACCAGCCGGTGAGTTTTGCCAGGGCCTGCTTCTCACGTGCCAGCCGTTCGGGCAGTTCCCGATCATAGTATTTGCTCGCCGCTTCGATTGCGCCGCGTTTACTCTCGGCGCAGCTTTTCGCGCAATCGTTCATCAAGGCATCGCTGGATTTATTCACATAAACTTTCGGAATCGGGTAGGCGTCGCGTGGCGACTGCGTCGCTTGTTTGAGCATTTCTTGCACCTCCCCGACGCGGCTGCGACACATCAGTTCACAATCTGTCAGGCCCGTCTTCTCCGAGCAGGCAGCAATGGTGCTTGCGTAGGGATTTTGAATCACGTAACGCGTCTGCCAGTTCTGCCGATCTTTGGTTTGCGTGAACATCAAATCTTCAGGGAAGGTGTTCGCGGTGTAGCGCACGTGCAATCGCGTGAGCAGCACGGGTTGCGCGCCTCCCCCCATGCTTGGCGGCATCGGACGAGCCGGAAGCCGCGATGTGCCGGGCAGCGGCTGTGCCGAGCCCGGCGCAATCTGCATCTCTTCACCACCCACCCAAAACACACCAGCCTTACGCAATTCAACCGCAGACAGCGGATCGGCTGCGCACGGATCACACCAGCCCATGTCCCAAAAATATTCAGTGAACACGGCGCGATAATCCTCACGCGCGGTGGAGGTGTCGTAGAGCGCCTTGTAAAACTCTTTGAACTTGGGCTTGATGAAAGGTGGCAGGTTTTCGTTCGCGGCAAGCTTCGCCGTGCGGTAATTGCTGCTCTCCACGCGCCCATTTTTGGTAAGCAAATACACGATTAAATCCTGTGGCTTGTTCGGTGGTGCGTTCAACATGCCCAAGCGCATCGGCAGCATGAATTTTTCGCTCTCGAACGCAAATTGCAGCGGGCGCAATGTGCGGTAACCGAGCCGCGTCTGTTCTTTTAAGTTCACTTTCGCGACGAAGAATTTCATGCCCTGATTGATGTACGGCTTAAGCGCCGCGCTCGCGCCTGCGGGAAGCTTGTAGCCGTTGTCGCGCAGCCACGTTTCCAATCCATCAGACTGCGTGGCCGACAGCGAAACAATGTCGTACTCCTCCAGCGTGTACTGCGCCTCCACGGTCACGCCGAGCGCTTTGTCCTTCGCTTTGGCCAGCTCAGAGCGCATTGCTCCAGCCGCCGCAGGCGAGTACATCACCCTCAGATACAACGGCTGGCCCCAGTTGAAATTCATCTGACAGGGATCGGTGTCGTGATACTCGGCAAGGCGCGGGCTCGAATACGCATCGAGTCGCTCAAACGTCGTTTTTTCGGCCACGCGCACTTGCCCTTGTGTGAGCACTGTGGGCGTCGGCACCACCAGCGCAAACTCACTGAGCGGCCCCGAATAATCGTTCAGCATCGACAACACCGTGCGATTGCCGTCGCGCACCATGATCACCTGACTTGCCTCGTTGAACAGGCTCGCATCGGCTTTGCCCGCATAGAAGCCGCAGAAGGCGTTGGCGGTAAACGGAATGAGCACCGTGATGGTTGCGATGCAACCGAAGAGGGTTGCGCGCCGTCTCATGCTGCTTCGCGATGTAACTGCTGTAGTTTCGCGGCGAACGGCGGGCTTGGTGCTCATAGTCTCTCCGGCTTTGAGGATGAGAAGGGTGTAACGAGTACAGACGCGAAACGGGGTTAACCGTGCGCCAAATACTTTGCGTGGTTTACGGTAACCCGAGCGCCGCCGCACGCAGCTTGTCCTTCTTGCTAGGGCGTTTGCCCTTGATCCCGCCGCTGGCTGGCCCGATTTCGGGCATGGCCTCCAGCGGCTCGAATCCTTCGACCTGTTCGAGGTGCAGCTCAATCCGCTGGCGTTTTTGGATGAGGTAAAAATGCGCCTCTGTCGCTACGCTCACGAAGCTCACCGCGATGCCTGCCTCGCCCGCGCGGCCAGTGCGACCGATGCGATGGACATAGTCCACCGCTGATCGCGGAAGATCGAAGTTCACCACGACGGGCAGTTCCGCAATGTCGAGACCGCGCGATGCAACGTCGGTTGCCACCACCACTTTCAGTCGCGACGCCTTGAAATCAGCGAGCACCTGCGTGCGTTTTCCCTGCGAAAGTTCGCCATGAAAAGGCTCAGCGTTGATGCGCGCTTTGCGTAGCTTTTCGGCGACGATTTCAGCGGCATGTTTGGTGGCGACGAAGACGAGCACGCGCTGCCAGACTTGTGTGTTTTGATCGATTAAATGACGCAGCAATTGCGTGCGGCGCGGCGCGTCTACCAAAATAGCGCGTTGTACGATGTCAGGCGCGGTCTCGGGTTCGCGAGGCACCACAACGCGCACCGGATCGTGCAGCAGTGTTTGCGCCAGATGCTCAACCTTTGGTGGGAATGTTGCCGAGAAAAACAGGTTCTGTCGTGCGGCTGGGAGCAGCGTAAGAATGCGACCCAACTCATCGGCAAATCCCAAATCAAACAAACGATCCGCCTCGTCAAGCACCAGCATTTGCACGCCACTCAGCGCTAGCGCGTTGTGGTCGATCAGGTCGAGCAATCGCCCCGGTGTGGCCACCACAATGTCGGTGCCGCCACGTAAACCCATCATCTGCGGATTGATCGACACGCCGCCGAACACGATGGTCACTCGCAGCGCATACTTACCGTGCCCTTGAAGGTGTTGCGCAAGGTCGCGAATGACCGCGCCTACCTGCACCGCAAGCTCGCGCGTCGGAACGAGAATTAGAGCCCGTGGTGACCGTGGTGCTCGCACCTTGTCTGACTTTGCGGCTGCGCTGCTCACCACCTGCTCCAGCCGCTGTAAAATCGGTAATACGAACGCGAGCGTCTTGCCGGAGCCGGTTTGCGCCGAGCCGAGCACATCGCGGCCCTGCAAGGCAGCAGGAATAGTGGCGCTCTGGATCGGCGTGAGCGCGACGAAATCTTTGGCCGCAGTCAAGGCAAGCGCACGCAGCAGCATGGGAGATAGACCGAGAGACGAAAATGGCATTGAGTGTTGCATTGCGTGGCGTTAGGGCGCGGGAGTGCCGAGTTTAAGCGGCATCGTGCGCTTGGGTGACAATTGCGTCATGGACAGCTCACTTCCCAAACTCTTCCTCGTTCGCCACGGCGAAACAGCGTGGTCGCTCAGTGGAAAACACACCGGGCTGACCGACATTGCGCTGACCGAACGCGGTGAAAGCGAAGCCCGCGCGTTGCAGTCAATGTTGGCGAAGCTGCATTCGCGTCTGGTGCTGACGAGCCCATTGCAGCGAGCATCGCGCACGGCTGCGCTCGCAGGATTTGCCGATGCGCAGATGGACCCTGATCTGGTCGAGTGGGATTACGGTGCGTACGAGGGTCGCACGACGCACGACATTCAAACCGAGCGACCCGGTTGGCGACAGTTTGTGGATGGTTGCCCCGATGGCGAAACGCTCGCTGCGGTGAGTGCGCGCGCTGACCGTCTGGTGGCACGTATTCGCGCGTTGCAGGCTGACGCCTTGGTCTTTGCGCATCGCGACATTTTGCGCGTTGTCATCGCACGCTGGATCGCGCTGCCAGCCGTTACCGGTTGTCGTATGCATCTCGCCACCGCGTCAGTCAGCACGCTTGGTTACGATCATGATTTGACCGAACCCATGATTCTGAAACTCAACAAAACGAACGACAGATTTTCACCATGAACGCAGTCACTCACGCCATCCCCGGCCTCATTCTCAACTCACATCGGTTCGAGTTACCGGTCGATTACGCCAAGCCCGACGCTGCAAAAATCCGCGTTTTCGCGCGCGAAGTGATCGCGCCGGGCAAGGAAACCGCAGACCTGCCGTATCTCGTGTTCTTTCAGGGCGGGCCGGGCTCTGGCGCGCCGCGTCCGGTGGGCAACAGCGGTTGGCTCAAGCGTGCGCTGAGAGAATTTCGCGTGTTGCTGCTCGACCAGCGCGGCACCGGAGCATCCACGCCGATCACAGCGCAAACGCTGCGGCACCTTACACCCGAAGTGCAGGCCGACTATCTGCAACACTTTCGCGCCGACAATATCGTGCGCGATGCTGAGGCGATTCGCAAGATGCTGATCGGCGATAAGTCGTGGAGCATTCTCGGACAGAGCTTTGGTGGCTTTTGCGCCATGAATTATTTGTCCACAGCGCCCGAGGGCCTGAAAGAAGTGCTGATTACCGGCGGCATTCCCTCGCTCACGCGCCCGACCGATGACGTGTATCGCGCGACCTATCCGCGTGTGATCGCGAAGAACCGCGCGTACTACCAACGTTATCCCGATGATGCGCAGCGCGTGCGCGACATCGTGCGGCATCTTGCTGAGAATGACGTGCAATTGCCCGGTGGCGGTAGGCTCACCGTGCCGCGCTTTCTGCAACTTGGGTTGTCGTTCGGTATGAGTGATGGCTATGAGGCGGTTCACTACCTGATTGAAGACGCGTTTGTAAATGGTTCGAACGGTCGTGAACTGAACTGGAATTTTCTGTCGCATCTGGAGCATTCGCAGAGCTTCGATACCCATCCGATTTACTCGTTGTTGCAAGAGGCTTGCTATACGCAGCGGGCCGCGAGCGACTGGTCGGCTGAGCGATTGATCCACGAATTTCCGCAGTTCAACCATGATGCCGATAGTCCGGTTTTGTTCACTGGTGAGATGATTTATCCGTGGATGTTCGATCAATATCCGCAGTTGCAGTCGCTAAAGAAAGCAGCCGACCTGATCGCGAAAAGATCTGATTGGCCAATGCTTTACGACGTCGAAAAACTACGCAAAAATCGCGTGCCTGTCGCGGCGGCGGTGTATTACGACGACATGTACGTGCATCGCGAATTCTCGGAAGAGACGGCGCAAATCGTTCCGAACATCAAGCTCTGGGTGACAAGCGTTTATGAGCACAACGGCTTGCGCGCGGATGGTGAACACGTCGTGGATCGGTTGCTCAAGATGGCGCGCGGCGAGTTGTAGCGCCGGTTTGTCGGCAGCCACGGCAAAATACGGCGCATGAAAGCCAATAAACGAATGCAGGCCCTCATTGATGAGGGCCTGATTGACAGCGTTGTACGCCAATTGATGAGCGGCAAAGAGGCGATGGTTTTTGTCGTGCGCAATGGTGACGAAACGTTATGCGCCAAAGTTTACAAAGAGGCGACCCACCGCAGTTTTCGTCAGGCCGTCGACTACACCGAGAATCGCAAAGTCAAAAACACACGTCAGGCGCGCGCGATGGCAAAGGGCAGCAAATTTGGCCGACAGTCGCAGGAGGCCGCATGGCAAAGCGCGGAGGTCGACGCGTTGTACCGGCTCGCGGCGGCGGGCGTGCGCGTGCCAAAGCCATTTAATTTTCACGACGGCGTGTTGCTGATGGAACTGGTCGTGGACGAAAACGGCGACGCTGCGCCGCGACTCAACGATGTGCTGTTCACGCGCGAGCAGGCGCTGCAACACCACGCGTCGCTCCTGATTGAAGTGGTGCGCATGTTGTGTGCGGGCGTCGTGCATGGCGATCTGTCGGAGTTCAACATTCTGCTCGCCGCCGACGGCCCGGTCATCATCGACCTGCCGCAGGCGGTGGACGCGGCGGGCAACAATCACGCCAGCCGCATGCTGCTGCGCGACGTCGGCAACCTGCGTAATTTCTTCGGGCAGTTCGCGCCGGAGCTCAAAAAAACCCGGTTTGGCCCCGAGATCTGGGGGCTGTTCGAGCGTGGTTTGCTCACGCCTGAAACGCTGCTCACCGGTCACTTCGACTACTCAACGGCCCCGGTCGATCTGGTCGACATCATGCGCGAAATTGAAGACGCGATGCTCGAAGAAAAAGCTCGGCAACTGCGGATGGCCGAGGCGTAGCGCTTCGGCCATTGCGGTCATAACGCAGCCTCAGCGCACCGTTAAAAACACCCACTTGCGATCCCAGTTGTTGACGCCGAGGTGCTTCACCGCAAACGCATAATGGACGGGCGGTAAAAAATCCTGCGTCAACGTTTCCTGTTGCGTGACGACTGGTTGCCCGTTTACCCGCACGTCCTTGCGCGCGACCTGCTCCGTTTCGCTCTGAAGGTCCTGCCCGTCGAGCGCATACACGGTTACATCAGGCTCTTCTTTCGGCGCACCCACCAACTCCGCGCCCATCGCGTTGGCCCGCGTCACCACGTCCAGTGCTACCTTGCCGTCCACCGGCTGCAGCACTTTCCAGTAAACCTCGCGCACGTTTTCGTTGAGTTTTTTCAGTGACACTTTCAACGCATCAAACTCTGCCTTGTCAGCAATAACGACCACCGCTTTGCCGCCAATGGTCGCATCAAAACAGCGCCCAATGCGATCCACGCACGGCAGACGATCAAAAAAGCCCACGTAGCTCGGCGGCGGCGTGGTTAAGGCACCTGACGTGGTGGGCGCGGACACGCAACCACTGAGCGCGGCGACGCATATCAGCGCAGTGGCGGCGATTTTAGGCAGGAGGTTGGATGGCAATGTCGGCATAGTTAATCTTGGGAATAAGCGTTTCAGGACGCTAAGTTTTCAGTTAACCACAACGCTTTACGCACGTTGAAAATACGCTAACAACTTTGCTCTGTAACCGCCGTTGAATAAGGGACAAAGTGCTAAATGCGGTAAAAATCGAGTTTTAGATAAATAGACGTTTTTGCCCATATTGAATGGGCCTCGGGAAGCAAAGCTGATAGCCACAACCGAACCTTTTCCCAGCATTCACTCCGCAATAAATTCGCGCAGCAACGCCATCGCTCCAACGGGCGCATCTGGGATTACGCCGTGGCCGCAGTTTTCGAATTCTTGATAGCGAAGAAGATGCGGCGGAATCGCAGCCGCAATATCGCGCTGACACTCAATCGGCAGCATCGGATCAAGCACGCCGCCCATCACCAGTGTTGTGCACCGAATGCATGAAAGCTCGTGCAACATGTCGAGTGTTCGCCCTTCGCCGCCGGGGCCGAAGAACTGTTCGCGTACTGGCAGTTTCGACTGTATTCGTCCCCACATTTCGGTGTCTGCCGGACTCGTGGTGTACAGCGGCAGCGCAACCCCTAACCAAGCTTTCAACACCTCCGGGCTAGTATCGCCGTCGACAAAACGGCGGCGCGCCAGCTCTCCCGCCGCTGCTCCACCGAGCCGCGTGAACATCGCAACCTTCGCGTCCGTGTGTGCCGTCGCCTGCGCTGACGTGCTCACGAGCACAAGCTTTGCGGGATGTGTTGGATGCCGCGTCGCGTACGTCATCGCCACCATGCCGCCAAACGACGCACCGTAAATAATCGGCTTCACAATTCCCAACGCATCACAAAATCCCACCAGATCATCAGCCCACTGCGCCAACGTCCAAAGCTCGTGTGAGCCATCATCGCTACGACCGTTGCCACGATGATCCAGATAAATCACCTGCGCCACATCGGTCAATGCCGAAAAGGCAGGCTTGTAAATTGAATGATCTGCGCCGGGGCCGCCGTGCAGCAGGATCACAGTCGGCATCTCGCGCATCACGGAGCCATCGGTACGCAAACCAGCGCCCTCGATATCGAAGTAAACGTGAACACCGTTGACGAGGATTTTCATGGGTGCGGCGCTTTCTTCGTGCGCTTGGCCATCCAAAGGTCACGCTGCTTTTGCATATCCGACCACAATCCCTGACGGGTGCCGAGCGTTTGATGCAAGCACAAGTCCATCTGTGCGGTGAAGCGCGATATCGTGCCGCACGTTACGCCAATGTGAGCAGCTAACGTCGTCACGCTGGCTTGCGCGCCTTCGAGCCATTCGCGCAAAAGCACACCGGGATGAGAAGAGTCGTGCATTGCCATGGGCGCGCTACAGCACGCGCACCAAATCCGAGTACTCGGCGAGCGTTTCGTCTGCGGTCAGCAGCAATAGCGGTTCGGTTGTGGCCTGTGCGATGAGCAGTCGGTCAAACGGGTCTTTGTGTATCGGTGGGAGCCGTGCGACGGCGAGCGTGTGCAAGCCTGTAATCGCGAGTTCGTGGAAACCGAACGCATCGATGGCGCGGTGGAAGGACTCAGGATCGCCGTCGAGCTTGCCTAGATGGTGTCGTCACGAGATTATAGATAATACCGTTTTACGTTCATCGGGATCGAACATTGAGCGAAGATTTCCGCAGGCATGACATTTCCGACCA
>JAYVNO010000147.1:0-4703 GCA_043758415.1 Burkholderiales bacterium | reverse complement strand
TAGCAAGGTGCCTCAGCTGAGCCATCCAAAGTGCCGTCATACTCGCTGAAGGCGGATATCCAGACCGCGAGTTCAGCAGGACGGCATTCATGGCCGCCATAGGTGGCCACCGTTCTGGATCCCCGGCTTCGCCGAGGATGACGCCAACCTGAGGCATCTTGCTAATCAGGAGTCGATAAATGGCGGAATCTACCGCTACACCCATATCCAATAGGGATTGCCGCAAAAAGCTGCTCTCAGTTTTCAGGTCAAACGGTTGTGTAGTAGGGTCAGGCGTTTGAATCCATTCCCAGCCGCTCGCCCACCGCCGGATGTCCGCCGCCTTTGATCCACGCTGACGCCGACATTCGCTTGCCACCGGGGCGCTGAATTTCGGTGATCGCTAGCACGGACGAGCCACAGCACATGAGTAAGTGTTCACCTTCTGCTGCCAACACCGCGCCCGGCTCCGACCCCACACACGACGGCACCGACACCAGCGCCGAGGCCCAAATTTTGAGCTTTTCGCCGCACCACATCGTCCACGCACCGGGCACCGGGTTGAACGCGCGGATTTTTCGGTCAATTTCCACCGCACTTGCTGACCAGTCGATCTGCGCCTCATCCGGCGTAATTTTGTGCGCGTAAGTGATGCCTTGATTCGACTGCGCCGCTGCCGCCAGCTCGCGACCGCGAGCGAGTTGGGTCAGCACATGCACGATGGCCTCTGCGCCGAGCGTGGCGAGACGATCATGCAACTGTCCGGTCGTTTCGTTGTGCCCGATGGCAGTGAACGTTTCCAGCAACACCGGACCAGAATCGAGCCCCGCCTCCATCTGCATAATGGCCACGCCCGTTTTTTTGTCCCCGGCGAGGATGGCACGGTGAATCGGCGCAGCACCACGCCAGCGCGGCAACAGCGACGCATGAATGTTGAGGCACCCATAGCCGCCCACCGTGCGCGGAATGTCGAGCACGGCCTGCGGCAGAATCAAGCCGTACGCAGCGACCACCATCAGGTCGGCATCGAGCGCAGTCAGTTCGGCCTGCGCGTCGGGGGTTTTCAGGGTGGGCGGTTGAAACACCGGAATGCCGCGTGACAGTGCCAGCTGTTTGACGGCAGACGCGGTCAACTTCATGCCGCGTCCAGCGGGACGATCGGGCTGCGTGTAGGCGGCAACCACACTAAAGCCCTTGTCGGGCCCCGCCTCCAGTAAGGCTTTGAGCGCAGTGGCAGCAAATTCAGGGGTGCCCGCGAAAACAATTTTCATGGCAGGAGTATAGGGTGCGCTCTGCGCACCGAAACGCGACTAAAAGAGGCCCTCAACTACCGGCGTCATTCTCGCCAACGGCGGGAATCCAGAAAGTTGGCCAGCGCAGTTCTGCGTGAACACTGAGCACCGCAGGCGACCGCTGGATCCCCGCCTGCGGCGAGTATGACGCCAAATTTTTGCCGCAGCTCGAACGAACTAAGCCCGTTCCGCCTCGCGCTGCCGCTTTTTCATGCGCGTTTTGACGCGAATCTGCTTTAACTGCGACAAATGCTCGACGAACACGGTGCCGACGAGATGATCCATCTCATGCTGAATGCACACCGCCAGCAAATCCGTGGCCTCAAGCTCAAACGGCTTGCCGAAGGCGTCCTGCGCCTTCACCACCACGTGCGACGCCCGCTTGACGGTGTCGTAGTAGCCTGGCACCGAAAGGCAACCCTCTTCGCCAACGATTTCGCCGTCAGCCATGAGGATTTGCGGGTTGATGAACACCTTCAGATCGTTTTTGGTCTCGGAAATATCGATCACGACAATCCGCTGGTGAACGTTCACCTGGGTCGCGGCAAGGCCGATACCCGGGGCGTCATACATCGTGTGCGCCATGTCATCGACCAGCTTTTTGATAGCCGGTGTGAACTCGGTGACGGGGGATGCGATGCGTTTTAGCCTCGCATCAGGATATTCAAGGATAGGTAAAAGCGCCATTTGCTTGCCAAATCAGGTGTCTGGTTGCACAATCTTCATGTAATTTCTTAAGGTTAGGGTCTTTTACGACATTTCCAGAACAGCGCCCACGAATTTTCGCAAAACAGTTGCGTAAATTCAGGCGCTATGACAATGTCGTGACCCTTCACCAGGACACGGAATGTTAACGAACCGTACGCTATTTTCGTCGATGCCGACAGTCAAGCCAAACGCGCGGCCGGTGCCGTTTGTCGCATCAATGCTGATGGGGCTTGCGGCAATGGTTGCCGTTGCTCAGTCACCCGACGCGCCTACGCCGCCGATTCAGATTCAAGCCAATGCGCCTGACAGCCACATCGTGGTCAGAGGCGACACCTTGTGGGGCATCTCCCGTAAATTTTTGAAACAGCCGTGGCGGTGGCCCGACATCTGGCGCTTGAACCGCGACCAGATCAAGCACCCACACTGGATTTATCCCGGCCAGATCATTTATCTTGATCGCAACGCGGCTGGCGGTCCTCGCCTCTCGTTGACAGCGCCCGGCGGTGCTGTTGAAGTTCGCCCAACCCTTCGCATCGGCCCGCAAATCCGCGCTGAAGCGCGTGAGGCAGCGGCGATCCCGAGCATTCTGCCGTCGGACATCGAACCGTTCATGCTGCGCAATTTGGTGATCGGCGCGGAAACGCTCGACGGCTCCCCACAAATCGTCAAGTCAGTCGGTGAGCGAGTCGCGTTCGCCAACAAAGATTCGATCTACGTGGTCGGTGTCAAACCGGACATGGGCAAAGTGTTCCAGATGTTCCGCAAAGGCCGCGAGCTGCGGGATCCTACGATTGCGAAACGACCCTGGTATGGCTGGCGCCACAACGATGTCGATCCGCAGGTCATCGGCTACGAAGCGACCTATCTGGGCGACGCGACGTTGCAGCGGGAGGGCGCCGTCGCGCGGCTGGAAATCGTGCGTGCGATTCAGGAAATTCAGGTGGGCGACTATTTGATTCCGGCGCCACCTGCCGAAACCGTTGCCTACGTGCCGCGCGCACCGGAGCAAGCGATTGACGCGCAGGTGATGACGCTACCCAGCGGCATCTCCGAAGCGGGCAAAACAAGCGTGGTGACTCTAAATCGCGGCAAACTGCATGGCCTTGAAGTGGGTCATGTCCTGGCCGCCTACAAACCCGCAGAAACCTTCGCCAACCCGCGTTATAAAGATTCGCCGTTGAACCTTGTTGGTGGCTGGCCGTACACGCAATCTCCGGAGCCGAAAACACTGGAGATTCCGGAAGAGCGCATCGGCCTCGTATTTGTGTTCCGCGTGTTCAACAATATTTCGTACGGCATGGTGATGAACACCGGCGTCGAGAACGTCCGCGTCGGCTATGCGCTGCGTAATCCGCGGTAGACGCTGCTTAACGTGAATGCAATAAGGGCATCCTGGCGGTGCCCTTGTTTTTTCCGGCGCAAACCATGACCACACACACTGACGATCCGCAGTTTTTACGCTTGGCCGTCGTGCGCGGCGTAGGATCGGTTGCGGCGCACAAACTGCTCTCCGAACTGGGCGATATCAGCGGCGTTTTTGCGGCAAGCCACGCGGCCCTTTCCCGCGTCGTCGGCGACACCATTGCGCGAAAAATTACCGCGACGCCTGACGCTGAAACGCAAGCCAAAATAGACGAAGCCCTGGCGTGGTTGAGCGCCAACGCCCATCATCATTTGCTGACCTGGGCGCATCCGGGATACCCGCAAGCGCTGCTCGAAAGCGGCGATGCACCCTTGGTGATTTATGCCAAAGGCCGCATCGAATTGCTGGGGCGTCGTGCCATTGCTATGGTCGGTTCGCGCAACTGCTCACAGGGCGGTGCCGACACCGCAGAAGCGTTCGCCCAGGCATTCGCCGAGCGCGGCGTAACGGTGGTCTCCGGCATGGCGCTCGGCATTGACGCTGCATCGCACGTTGGCGCATTGCGGGCCAAGGGCAATGACTGCGGCTCGACCATCGCGGTCGTCGGCACTGGCATTGATCGCGTCTATCCAGCGCGCAACAAAGTGCTCGCGCACAGCATTGCGGAACAGGGCTTGATGCTGTCCGAATATCCGCTTGGCACGCCGCCGCTGCCGACAAATTTTCCAAAACGCAACCGCATCATCAGCGGTCTGTCGCTAGGCGTATTGGTCGTCGAAGCATCGATGCAGTCGGGCTCGCTGATCACCGCGCGATTCGCGGGCGAACAGGGCCGCGAAGTCTTCGCGGTGCCGGGGTCGATTCATTCGATCTTCCACAAGGGCTGCCATCACCTGATCAAGCAGGGCGCAAAACTCGTTGAAACCGCCAACGATGTGCTTGAAGAATTGCGGTTTGAACCGGTTGCATCAAGTAACGATGCAGCAACTCACGCCACCACGGAAAACCCCGCTGCATTCGGTCTGCAGAAATTCATAGAACACACACCGATCGACGTTGACACGCTGGTCGCACGCAGCGCCATGAACGTCGATCAAGTCGTCACCGAACTGACGATGCTTGAACTCGATGGTCGCATCGAACAACTCCCCGGCGGACGCTGGCAGCGACGCGGTTAACGGCAGCCGAGCTGCCCTTGGCTTTTTGACGAAAAGACCGCCTGACCGGGGGTACGAGCGTAAAACCGTACAAGTCGATACCTGTTAGCAAGGTGCCTCAGCTGAGCCATCCAAAGTGCCGTCATACTCGCTGAAGGCGGATATCCAGACCGCGAGTTCAGCAGGACGGCATTCATGGCCGCC
>JAYVNO010000146.1:0-4710 GCA_043758415.1 Burkholderiales bacterium | reverse complement strand
ACCACAGCGATCAGAGCCCGCCCCGGCGAAGGCCGGGGGCAGTCAATACACGAGCCTTGCATTCGGTAAACGCTGTGTTGAGATGGGCGTGCGCCCATCGATGGGAAGCGTGGGAGACGCCTACGACAATGCGATGGCGGAGAGCTTCTTTGCGATCCTGGAATGCGAGCTGCTGGAGCGAACCGTGCTGAGAACAAAATCGCAGGCGCGAACGGCACTGTTCAGCTACATCGAAGGTTGGTACAACCCGCGAAGAAGGCACGGCTCGATCGGATTGGTGGCGCCCAACGTGTTCGAAGCCAACGCGAGAAAAAGTCAGAAACCCGAAGTTGAAAAAACCTACTGCAACTATGACGGGTTACCCACCGGGCCAAGCTGTGGAAAAGTTCCCCCATGCGCTCACGAGGGCGCGCTAACTTGTCCACCGCCAAGCCCCGTGGATAACCCTGCTTTGGAGGTGATGGTATCGTTGTAATCGGTTAGAGTTTCTCTAGCCTCAAACGCTCCGTTGAAACGGGGGAGATCCAAATCACGATTAATTTTTAAAAACCACCGTCGACTGTCGCGAGCGATCAACGATCAGTTGCGTCACATCGGGGCGCGCATAGTGTCCGGCGAGGTCAAACGTTTGCCGCTCCTCGCGCACTTTTGCGTGATCGATTTCAGCGGTGAACAACCCCTCAACACCCACTTGCGGTTCGATCACCCAATCGCCATTCGGCGCCGCGAGCGCGGTGCCGCCGTTGGCAAAAAATTCACCGCGTTTGGCGATCATTTCATCGCGAAATTGCGTGCCGAGTGGGATGTCCTGTGGTCGCATTAAGCCTGAAACGGCGATGACGTATGACCGGCTCTCCTGCGCGATAAATCGCGTCAAATCTTTGGTATTGTGCAGTCCACCCGGCCATACCGACACATGCAAATCCTCGCCTTGCGCATACAACGCGGAGCGCGCTTGCGGCACCCAGTTCTCATAGCAATTCAAGCCACCGACTTTGAACGCACGGAGGTCATGAACGACGAGCCCGTGTCCGTCGCCTTGCGCCCACACCAACCGCTCTTCATACGTGGGTTGCAGTTTGCGGTGCACCGACTTAATTTCACCTGATTTATTCACGTAAATAAGTGTGCAATACAGGCTGTGGCCGCCTCGATCTTGCGCTCGCTCCATCACGCCAAGATACATCGCAATCGAGTGCTGTTTGCAGAGCTTGCAGAGCGCGTCGAGATCACCGCGCTCAACGACCACGCCCTGGTCGAGATAGGTCGAATACATCTGCTTTTGTGCAGGACTGTTGAACACTGCGCCATCGGTCAATTCCACCCAAAACGGATAGCCTGGAACGAGTGCTTCGCCAAAGGTGACGAGGTCGCATTTGTGTGCGGCTGCATCCGACAGGTAGCTGGCCACTTTGTCGAGCGTCTTTGCGCGGTCGAGTCAGATCGGGGCCAGTTGAGCGAGGCCGACTTTTAGGGTGTCTGATGTTGACATTTTTTCTTCACTGATTCTGCAGGAGCGGCGCTGCCGCAACCCTCGTACACCTGCCGCGTGGTCGCGGCGGCGCCGCGTCTACAGGCTGATACGACGCAAACTCTCTTCGCGCCCCAACGTCAACAATAGCGCATCCACCGCCGGCGCTTGTGCGCTGCCAGTGAGCAAGATGCGCAGCGGCATCATGACTTGCGGCGTCTTCACACTGAACTTTGCTTGCGCCTCTTTGAGCATTGCCACGACGTGAGCTTTGCTCCATTCCACCGTGAACAATTGCTGCTTTACCCATTCAATCGCGGGCTTGTTAGCGTCGTTCAAATGTTGCTCGATCAGCGCCAGAGTTTGCGCGCCCCGCTCCATCGCCGCGAGCTCTTCCTTTGCTGCAGATTCTGCAGTCGCAATATGTTCGTCCTGCTGATTAAGCAGCGTGCCGACGGAGGCAACGACGGCTGCGAGCTGCTGCATCACGCGCATCGAGCTGGCGATAGGCGCGACGTAGCAATAGCGCGCCATTTCCGCCATTTTCTTAAGTGTCGGCGCGCGCTCGCGCAGCAGCTCGGCAACCGCTAATGCCGACGGCGCGCCGACCAATTCGTAGCCCTCGGCAACCAGAAACGGCTGCAATCGCCTCGCCAATTCTGCGACCGGCAAGCGCTTGATGTGCTCGCCATTCAACCACTCAAATTTTTCCGCATCGAAGCGCGCAGGCGACGGCGTGAGCGATTCAAGATTGAACCATTCGACGAGTTGTTGCGGCGAGAAAATTTCTTCGTTGCCGTGCGACCAGCCGAGTCGGGCGAGGCCGTTGATGATGGCTTCGGGCAGGTAGCCGTTGTCCCTGTATTCGCTAAGTCCTGTTGCGCCGTGGCGTTTGGAGAGTTTTTCGCCGTCGTTGCCTAGCACCGTGGGCGTGTGGCCGAACACGGGCGGCTCGACGCCGAGCGCGCGAAAAATATTGATCTGACGCGGCGTGTTCATGACGTGGCCATCACCGCGAATCACATGCGTAATCGCCATGTCGATATCGTCAACGACCACGCAGAAGTTGTAGGTTGGCGTACCGACTTCGCCCACCGGCGCGGGCCGCGCGATCACGAGGTCGTCGAGTTCGGCGTTCGCGATTTCGATGTAACCTTTTACAGCGTCACCCCACGCGACCGCACCCTTGTCCGGGTTGCGAAAACGGATGACCGGCAATGCGCCCGCAGGCTTCACCAGTCCAAATTTGACAACGTTTTCAGGGCGCCACCGTCCGTCGTAGCGCGGCTTTTCACCCTTGGCCTTTTGCGCTTCCCGCAGCGCATCCAATTCCTCCACGCTCATGTAGCAGTGATACGCGCGGCCATCGACCAACATCTGCGCGACCACTTCGCGATAGCGCGGCATGCGCTGCATTTGGTAGAACGGGCCTTCGTCGATGTCGAGACCGAGCCAGTTCAAATCACGCAGAATTCCATCAGCGCTTGCATCGCTGGATCGTTCGAGATCGGTGTCCTCAATGCGCAGGATGAACTGGCCCTTGTGATGGCGCGCAAACGCCCACGCAAACAGCGCGGTACGGATGTTGCCAAGATGCAGGGTGCCGGTAGGGGATGGGGCGAAGCGGGTGCGGATGGGGGCTTTGTTTTTGCTGTCTGTCATTTCCATATTTTATGGGTTGGTTACACCTCTCATGGCGTGTCACCGACGCGCGATGAGAGGTGTTTGAGCTTCGTACGGTCTCTGTGCTCAAATCGTTTGTTGCTAACGTTGACCATGTTCCATGCGCGATAGCGGGAAAACCCCTAGTCATATAGATCATCTATATGACTAACATGACGGGAAAATCCGCAGCCAATTTGACACCGCTGCGAGACAAAGTTTTAAGGAGGACTGACTTGTGAAAAATTTACGTTTACATTCCACCCCCGTGGCTCTGATCGCTGCGGCGCTCGCTGCGCTGTCGACGGTCGCCGCGCAGGCGTCTGACTTGCGCGTGCAGTGCTATTCCGACGGCAACGAGTGCGAGGTCACGGGCGACATCGCCAAACGATTCGAAGCCGCGAATCCGGGCACCAAAATCATCATCGACAAGGTGCCCTATAAAGCCATTGTCGAGACTTTGCCGGTGCAGTTGGCCGCTGGCGAAGGGCCGGATATCGCGCGCGTGACCGACCTCGGCGGCTTGAACAAGTACTACCTCGACCTCACACCGCACCTGAGCGCAGCCCGCCAAAAAGCATGGCAGGATAACTTTGCATCCACCTTGAACTGGTTCCGCGCTGGCCCTGCCGACAAGGGCGTCTACGGCTTGATGTCGCAGCTCACCGTGACCGGTATGTACGTCAACAAAACCTTGTTCGAGCAGGCGAAAGTGCCGATGCCAACCGCAACGGCCACATGGGACGACTGGATGGCCGCCGGCAAAAAAGTAGCCGACGCAACGAAGACGCCGTTTGTTGCCGCAATGGATCGCACCGGGCATCGCTTTGCGCCGCTGGCTGTGGCCTACGGCTCCAAATATTTTGATGCGAGCGGCACACCGTTGATTGACGACGGCTTCAAGCTCGCGGCGAACAAATTCGTCGGCTGGCATAAGTCGGGACTAATGCCGAAAGAGGTGTGGGGCGGCCTCGGCGGCTCAGCCTATCGTGACGCGTTCGAAGAGTTCGCCAACGGTCGCATCGTGATGTATTACTCCGGCTCGTGGCAGGTCATGCGCATGGATAAAAACGTCACCAAATCGTTCGATTGGGCGGTGGTGCCCGCTCCGTGCGGCCCTGCGGGTTGTACGGCGATGCCTGGTGGCGCGGCGTACGTGGGATTGAAGCGCACCAAAGCGCCAGCCGAGGTTGCGAAGTTCCTCGACTTCTTGTCGATGGACGCGAATTATTCGGAAATGATGGCGAAGACCGATAACATTCCCGCGAGCCTGTCGGTGGCTAAAGCAGGCGTGACGTACAACGTGTCCCCGCTGGCTAAAGCCGCACTCAATTCGTTTGTTGCGGACGTGCCAAAAATCCTGAAGCCGAACTTTGACTTGCAGGGCTATCGTCTCAACCGCGCGGTGTTCCAGCCCACTGCCGCGCGTCTGGGGCAGGCAATCGCCGGGGAGATGTCGGTGGACGATGCGTTGAAGCGTTTGGCGTCTGATTTAGACGAGCAGGTTAAGGCGGCGGCGAAGTAAGGCTGCAATTGTGTCGTAGTGTCGTAGGGTGGGCACCCCGTGCCCACCCTAC
>JAYVNO010000145.1:0-4717 GCA_043758415.1 Burkholderiales bacterium | reverse complement strand
CAAGTCGCTCCTACAAACGCAACGAGCGCACGCTATACATTTCGACATACAGAACACGCACTGATACTCATGGGATTCACGATGAAACAAGCCGCACTAGACCTCTGCAAACAACTCGGCGTGATGCTGCCAATCGCAGCAAGCGACAACACAATCACCGCACGCACGCCCATCACCGGTGAAGTCATTGCCGCGCTCGCCTGCGCCAACGCTGAAACCATCGAACGCGCCGTAACAAACAGTCGCGACGCCTTCCTCATGTGGCGCACCGTGCCCGCCCCGGCGCGTGGCGAACTCGTTCGTTTGCTCGGCGACGAACTGCGCACGAACAAACAAGCACTCGGCAAACTTGTCTCCATCGAGTCCGGGAAAATCCTGCAAGAGGGCCTGGGCGAAGTGCAGGAGATGATCGACATTTGCGATTTCGCAGTCGGTCTGTCGCGCCAGCTTTATGGCCTCACCATTGCCTCCGAGCGGCCTGAGCATCGCATGATGGAAACTTGGCATCCGCTCGGCCCGACGCTGATCATCAGCGCGTTCAATTTTCCGGTCGCAGTGTGGGCGTGGAACGCCGCACTGGCGCTGGTTTGCGGCAACAGCACCATCTGGAAACCATCCGACAAGGCACCGCTCACCGCGCTCGCCACGCAGGCGATTCTCGAGCGTGCCGTGCAGCGTTATCGTGATGCGGGTCACGCAGCACCCGACGCGCTCTCCACCGTGTTGCTTGGTCGTGCCGATGTCGGTGCCGCGCTTACGGCAGACGCGCGTATTCCGCTCGTCTCGGCAACCGGCTCCACGCGCATGGGCCGCTTGGTGGGCGAGACTGCAGCAAAGCGTTTCGCCCGCAGCATCCTCGAACTCGGCGGCAACAACGCCGCCATCATCGCACCAAGCGCAACGCTCGAAATGGTCGAGCGCGCGGTGACGTTTTCCGCCGTTGGCACGGCAGGCCAACGTTGCACCACGTTGCGCCGCCTGATCGTTCACGCCAGCATTTACGACATACTCGTGCCGCGTCTGAAAGCGATTTACGGCAAGCTGTGCATCGGTAATCCGCTCGACGAAGGCACACTCGTCGGTCCGCTGATCGACAAGGCTGCGTTTGACGGCATGCAGGCAGCGCTGGCGACAGCGCGCGAGACTGGCGGCAAAGTGAGCGGTGGCCATCGCGTACATGAGGCAATCGCTGCCGACGCCTACTACGTACAGCCCGCGCTGGCCGAGATGTCGTCGCAAAAAGGCGTGATGCGCCATGAAACATTCGCGCCGATTTTGTACGTCGTCAAATACGAGGGTGATGTTGAACAGGCCATCGCGCTCAACAACGCCGTTGCTCATGGCTTGTCGTCGTGCATCTTCACCAACGACCTACGCGAGATGGAGCGCTTCCTCTCCGCAGCGGGCAGCGATTGCGGTATCGCAAACGTCAACATTGGCACCAGTGGCGCAGAAATCGGCGGCGCGTTCGGTGGCGAAAAAGAAACGGGCGGCGGTCGTGAATCGGGCTCGGATAGCTGGCGGGCGTACATGCGTCGCGCGACGAACACGATCAACTATGGGTCGAAGTTGCCGCTTGCGCAGGGCATACGGTTCGACTTGTAGGAGCGGCTCTGCCGCGACCCAAGGTGCGGTAGCGAGGTCGCGGCAGAGCCGCTCCTACATCGCTAAACTTCCGTTATGAACCTCCCTGCTTGGCCCTACCCCAAGACCATCGCCCACCGCGGCGCGGGCAAGCTAGCGCCCGAGAACACACTGGCTGCGATTCGTCACGGCGTGTCGTTTGGCTTCCGCGCCACTGAAATCGACGTCAAGCTTTCCGGCGACGGCACGTTGCTGCTGATGCACGACGACACCACCAACCGCTGCTCTGACGGACGCGGTCGCGTCGCTGCAAAAACGTGGCATCAGCTCGCGCTGCTCGACGCAGGTTCATGGCACTCGCCAGCCTTCGCAGGTGAGCCGATCCCGACCTACTGGCGCGTCGCGAAATACTGCATCGCGAATGGGGTTCAACTGAACACCGAGATTAAACCCTGCATTGGTCGAGAACGCGAAACCGGCGCTGCGGTTGCGCTGGAAACGCAGGCGCTATTCTCCGATCCGACACACGCCGCGCTGAAGCCTCTGCTCTCGTCGTTCTCTACCGAAGCGCTCATCGCCGCCCGCGACGCCGCACCGGAGTTTGACCGTGCGCATCTGTTCGAAAATCCGTTGCCACCCGATTGGCTCGCGCGCTGCAAGGCGGTGGGCGCAATTGCAATGGACGCGAACTGGCGCACGCTGACGCAAGAAATCATGGCAGAAGCCCACGCCAACGGCCTGCGCGTCACGTGCTACACCTGCAACGACTTGGCTGACGCCGAACGGCTTTGGAGCTGGGGCGTAGATAGTGTAATCACCGACGCGGTGGACAAAATTCCGTTTCGCACCATGTGACCGTGAACGCTGCGTGCTTGCCAAAAGATGGGTCGCGCGTTGGTAGTTCACCCCAGTGCCTCGCCTTGTGGGCACCTCTAATAATTCATTTGTGCGGCGCATTGTGTCGTCGCGCGGTGCTCGCAATCCTCACGTACCAGAGCGTACGCTGCGGTTGCTGCGCTCAGGGCTCCTAACACTGCATCCCCAAAAATGAATTATTAGAGGTGCCCTTGTTAATGCGCTAACGTCAACGCATGTTTCATGGCTTCTCACCTGCGTATTGGTTAACGCTGCACGGTCTGATTTCTGTGTTGGCGGTGTTGACGTATGTCATCGCGTCGCACGTCATGCATCAGCGTCGCCACCCGACTGCGGCCATCGCCTGGGTACTGTTCATTTTGCTGATGCCGTACGTCGCGTTGCCAGCGTTTTTGCTGTTTGGTTCGCGCAAGCGGGCGCGTGATCGAGCCTCGCCTTTTCCCACCGTTTCGAGCGCAACTGCGGGCGCGAGCTGGCCGGTACAAACCATCGTGGCACTGGGCCAGCCGGAGCCTGCGCCGTATCGTGATTTCGCGTTGCACGCTGACGGCACGCACGCGCTTGCCGCGCTGTGGGATGTGCTCGATGGCGCGGAGCACACGATTGATGTGTGTACCTTCATCCTCGGTCGCGACGACATCGGCGAAGCGGTGATTGCCAAGCTGTGCGCCAAGGCGAAGTCCGGCGTCAAAGTTCGTCTGTTGCTCGATGGCCTCGGCAGCCTGATGGCGGGCCGACCACGCATGCGCGCGCTGACCGATTGTGGCAGCGAATTTCTGCTGTTTGTGCCGCCGCTGCATTCGCCATTGAAAGGCCGCACCAATCTGCGCGATCATCGCAAGATGCTGGTGATGGACGCCGCGCACGACAGCCGACGTTTGTGGTGCGGCGGTCGCAATCTGGCCAGTGAATATTTTGAAGGCAGCGCCGACGTGCAGGCGTGGCATGACCTCAGCTTCGATCTGCGCGGCCCGCTGGTGTTGCAGGCCCATGCGCTGTTCGAGCACGACTGGGCGTTTGCGCGTGGTCGCCGTTACGTTGCGCTGCCTTCACAGGCTACATGGGAGCCCGCGCCCGCGAGCACCGGCGCACAACTGATCGCGTCCGGCCCCGATCAGGTCGACGACACGATTTACTCATTGCTCGTCACCGCCGCCTATCGTGCGCAAACGCGCATCGCGCTGGTCACGCCGTACTTCGTGCTGGACTCGGCGCTGTTGACCGCGCTGTGTCTGGCCGCACGGCGCGGTGTCGTCGTGGACTTGTTGATTCCTGCCAAATCGAATCACCGCATGTCCGACGTCGCCCGCAATCGCGCATTGCGCTCGCTCGCCGACGCTGGCGCGCACATCTGGCTCGCGCCGCACATGTTGCACGCCAAGCTCGCAGTAATTGACGACCTGCTCGCGCTCGCCGGATCGGCGAATCTCGACAGCCGCAGCCTGTTCCTGAATTACGAACTCATGTTCGCGTTTCACAACACGCCAGACATAGCACGCTTTCGCAACTGGTTCGACACCGAATGCGAATCAGCCTCCGTGTACGTCGCCGACCGCCCCGGCCTTTTGCGCGATGTGGCCGAGGGAGCGGTGCTTTGGTTGGGGTTTCAGTTGTAGGGCACCTCTAATAATTCATTTGTGGGGCGCATTGTGTTGTCGCGCGGTGCTCGCAATCCTCACGTACCAGAGCGTACGCGGCGGTTGCTGCGCTCCGTGCTCCTAACACTGCATCCCCAAAAATGAATTATTAGCGGTGCCCTGTAGACGAAGTGTTCGCGCGTGTAGGGTGAACGGTCAACGAAGCGCAATCACGTCAGTTCAATCCGAAGGACATTTCACAGCAGGGCTTTTATTGAAAACGACCGTTCTATATGGGGTTAGGGCCTGAGGTTTCCCCACGAATAGTTGTTTCTATTCAATGGTTTAAGGGGGAGGGTTCGCGCAAAAAGCGTTCGTGCGTGTGACTGTGCTGTGCGGGGGGGCTCGCATGGCGTTGATCTTTTTCCTTGTCTGTGACCCAACTTTCAAAGAGAAACGAGCCATGCGAACGGACATGATTGTGGCGCGAGTGCTCGCCGATTGCAAAGGCTTCATGCATCAGCGGCGCTGGCAGCGACGGGTCGATCTATGCAGCGCTTCAGTGAATGGTCAAGCGCTCACGCTGACGCAACTGGCGCTCGGTTCGGGCTCGAAGACCACGCTGCGCCACCGGGTCAAAGCGGTTGATCGGCGCTTGGGCAGCGCCTCGTTTGCCGCTG
>JAYVNO010000144.1:0-4790 GCA_043758415.1 Burkholderiales bacterium | reverse complement strand
GGGAGAGGGTTGGGGTGAGGGACTTGGCGCACGTTTCCGGCTCGCGATGCAATCACCCTCACCCCCCGCCCCCGGCCTTCGCCGGGGCAGGCTCTTCTCCCCGAGGGAGAGGGCGCGATACCAGTTGCGATAGGACACATTTAATTGACTCGTTAATACTTACTGCACGTAAGGAAGGTGCGCAACAGCGCGAAAACCTGTTTGGCATCGCAACAAAAAATCTCGAGATGCGCGCGAATCCGCGTTCAGCCTGCGTCGCGCGAACAAACGCATCGGCGCAAGCGTATGATCGACCCTGACGTTAACGACCGCGCGCTGCCATGACAAACCTAGCCCCCAGCATCCCCTTCACTGCCGCCGACTACCTCGCGTGGGAGGTTGAGCAGCCCGAGCGCCACGATTTTGTTGATGGTGAGGTGTTCGCCATGTCGGGCGGCGAAGACCGTAACGCAACCGTTGCGGGCAACGCTTATATCGCCCTGCGCGCACATCTGCGCGGTTCAAAGTGCAGCGCTTACCTCACCGATGTGCGCCTGCACGTGCGCGCCCGCGACAACTATTTTTACCCCGACGTCATGGTCACCTGCTCCGACGCCGACCGCGCCAGCCGCCTGTCAAAGTCCGACCCCGTGCTTGTCGTCGAAGTGCTTTCAAAATCCACTGAAGCGTACGACCGTGGTGAAAAATTTGCCAATTACCGCGCCATCGAATCGCTTGCCGAATACGTCATGATCGACATCCCCGCCCGCCGCGTCGACCTATTTCGCAAAGGCCACGACGGCCTCTGGGTGCTGCATCCCACCGAAATGACGAGCGCCGACGCATGCATCACATTGGAGTCGGTCAAGCTAAAAATAGACGCAGCCACGCTCTTCGCCGACCTTGAAGGCGAGGCCGCTTAGGCCCGTCAAACCCGCATCACAGGTGATTACTGAGTCAGCAAACTAACACCGGTTCGGCAGGCTCCCTCTCCCTGGGGGAGAGGGTTGGGGTGAGGGACTCGGCACACAAATCCGGCTCGCGATGCAATCACCCTCACACCCCCCGCCCCCGGCCTTCTCCGGAGCAGGCTCTACTCCCCAACGGAGGGCACCCGCCCGCGCCCCTCACATTGGGCGCGTGCTTGACGGCAATCTCCTAAACGCTGGCCGCGCTCACATCAACCGAATTTTCTGGGGCCAAAATCAACTCACGCGCCACGGCCCCAAGTTTCGGCGAATCGGTCCACCGCCAACAACGTCAACAACTTTATCGGGAAACGTCCATATTACCGGGGCTACCTTAGATTCTTGCTGATTATCGACTATTAGCATTTTACGCGTTTAGCCCCAATGCAGACGCGCGTTCATGAAAAAGCTGATAGGCCGCAGATGCTCTTATCGCGCTGCAGGGAATTGCCGTTTCGTGTGCAAAACGCGAACAATTTCAACCGTCTTCGCCTTCACTCGGTAGTACGCAACGTAGTTTTCATGCAAGACGAGCTCACGTGTCGCAGCCAGCGCGCCCATGCGTCCGAGCAGCGGAAACTCAGTGAGTTGGCTCACCTGCTGCATCCAGTCAATAGCCAAGCGTTGTCCGGCGGTGGCGTTCTCGGCAGCGATTGCGGCGAGAATGTCATCGAGATTTTTGGACGTTCGCTTCGTCCATTTAAGACGCATATTTGGCGAATACTGCCGCAACCTCTTTATCCGTCGCGAACTCGCCGCGATCAGCTTCGACCAACCCGGCTTTTACCTCTGCAATCTGCCACGCCTGTTGCTCCATATAGGCTTCGAGCGCTTCGACCGTGAGAAAACTTTTTGATCGTCCGGTCACACTCGTAAGCGCGGCTAATTTCGAATGCGTCGCATCGGGTAGACGCACGTTAAGCATCTTTGCAAGCGTTGGCATGATGCACCTCTATCAATGTGAATGTAATACCAATCCATCATACGCATCGCAGACACAAAGTCAATTGCGTCTTCAATAGGTTTCTTGGTGTCTAGGTGCCCTACCCGCAAAGGCGGGAATCCAGACCGGCTGTACCGCCGCGCATGTCGCGCCAGACTTAGCCAACCGACAGCGCGCGTCAGCCGCGTGACAAAAATTGTCAGCTCACAGCCCTCAACAACGCCAGGCCGCGCAACAAAAGCCTACGAATCGTCCGAAATAAAACTTCGGAACATTCATAAAACTGAGTAAAAACAACGAGTTAACTCCGTCGTCGACGAACGGTAAAGCCGCTGGCACGCCCACTGCCTTATGGGAACCATGCAGCGACGTTCGCTGAGGCACTTAAATCCCAATCCGGGGAAGGAAATTGAAAATGAAACGTTCTATCCAAAAGGGTTTCACCCTGATCGAGTTGATGATCGTCGTGGCGATTATTGGTATTTTGGCTGCCATTGCTTTGCCTGCGTATCAAGACTATACGGTTCGCGCAAAGGTTTCGGAAGCCGTCATTAACGCTACCGCGCCAAAAGGTCTCGTCAGCGAGGCGTTCCAGACGGACGGACTGGTCGGTGTTGCAGGCGCAGCGGCAACATTCCTTGCCAAGCCAGCCGCCGAGAAAACGACCAAATACATCGCCAATATGGTCATTGCCGCGACGGGTGAAATAACCGCAACGCTCGCCGGTGCCTCTGCAGGCCTGCCCACTGATGCCCAAGGCACAACGATCGTACTTTCGCCAAATGTGAAAAACGTTGCTCTTGCTGCTGGCGCAACAGGCGCAATTGACTGGGCATGTGCTTCAACCACTGCGGCCACTGCCACGACTCGCGGTCTCGGTAACCGCGCGTTAGGAACATTGCCAGCGAAATATGCTCCTGCTGAGTGTCGTTAATTTGAGATCAGGGTGCGAGCGATATTTCCAGTAGATAGTTCAAATCCGCAAAAGACCGCTGAGGCGGTCTTTTTTACTTTGTGATCGGCGTAAACGGGGTCAGCCCCTCATGTCACTCGGACAAGCCGGGTAGGGTGGGCACGGGGTGCCCACCCTACTGTGAACACTTTAAACCGCCAACAATTCCACATCAAACATGAGTCCAAATGCCGATGCGATTGCAGAGCGATCACTGGGCATACCGTTTCATCTGGCCTTGAGTGCCGTCGATCAACAGGATATCGCAAGCGGTTTAGTTTCAGTCCCGGACTGAGGCGCTATTTTTGCAGGGAGTGGTGGTTGCAATAGATAATAAAGGTCATCGGGCCCCACCTGCTTCTGCGAAAGAATACGTGCAGCTTCCCTTTCAACTCTAACGCCCTCATCGAGCTATGACACGCTTTCGCGCCGCTGCTATTCACTTCGCCATTTGCGCGATCGTGGGGGTGATATTGCTCGCGTTGTTCTGGTTTGTCTGGTATCCGTCACCACTGTTCAAAGCGGTGGGCGGTGACGATATATTTCTGATGCTGCTCGCCATCGACGTGATCCTAGGGCCGTTGTTGACGCTGGTCGTTTTTAAAGCTGAGAAAAAGTCCCTCAAGTTCGATTTGGCGGTGATTGGGACTGTGCAGATTGTCGCGCTTGCCTATGGCGTATTTACCTTGCTGAGCGGACGCCCGGTGTTTATCGCTGCCGTTGGGCACAAGTTCGACCTGATTCAGGCAAGCGAAATCGGGCCAGACCAATTGGAGGGCTCCACTGAATCGCTACCGTGGTTGGGCCCAAAAATTGTGGGAGTTAAGCAGGCAACCGATAAAACGGAACGTGAACGGATGATGTTCAGCGGTCTTGCGGGCGCGGACTATGGTCATTATCCGCGGCATCACGCTCCCGTGGAGTCAATGCGCGAAGAGATTCTTAAAAACGCGAAACCGGTTGCAGAGCTTCGAAAATTAAATGCGTCGCGCGACGCTGACATCACGGCTTGGCTCCGCGATCACGGTCAATCGGACGACAGCGTTGTGTTTCAGGGGCTGAAAGCGCGCGCCGAGGACATGGCTGTGATACTTGACGCCAATACGGCAAAGGTAATCGGTATCGCGCCGTTCAAGCCGTGGAGTTGACGGCTCGTTTGCTGCCTGCTGGGTCTATTGGCTTTTCCCTAAACCCGTTGTTTCACGGGGGCTACCGCCAGAATTCGTCCTTAGTCGACTTTGGTCACTACATGGGATTGAGCCATACGGAAAGGTCGTTTCCAGTGATAAGCCGTAGAAGAGACATATGATGCTGGTCGCCGTTACGTACTTGCATCTTGATGCGTTGATGATATAGTGCGTCATTGCTATCGCCATAGGCTTTGCCATGCGTACCACCGTCGATTTACGTGATGACCTTTTGCAGGCAGCCCGCGAAGAGGCGGCGCGTAGCCGCACGCCTATGGGAGAGGTTTTAAGCGTTTGGGCAGAGCGCGGGCGTTATGCGCCTGCGGCCAACAGCCTCGGCGCGCCGATCAATTCACCAGCGTCGTCGGCGGTGAACGGCTTTCGCGTGCGATTGCCCAAGCGTCCAGAAGTAGTCACGGTGGATCATGTGCGGCGGCTGATGGATGAAGAGGGCATTTAATGGCGCGCTCGCTGCTGGATACCAGCGTGCTGATTGCGCTTTGCGATCCGTCGCACAGCATGCACGGCGCAGCGCTCGGTTGGCTCGGCGGCGTGGCCGACGGTGTTGCGACCTGCCCGATTGTTGAGAACGGCGCGGTGAGAATTTTGAGTCAGCCCAAATATGCCAGCGGTTCACCGATCAGCACGTCGAGCGCTGTGTTCGCGGTGCGCGAGATACGCAATGTGCCGGGCTACGAGTTTTGGGCGGATGATGTCAGCCTGCTTGATGCGACCGTCTTTGATGCGGATGCGCTGATGGG